>JAYEJJ010000222.1:0-2392 GCA_034660495.1 Thermodesulfobacteriota bacterium
TTGACAGCTTCAAAAAAGTTCTCCAGGAAATCCCTTTGGATCAACAGCAGGAACAATAACAGACTGGCCCTATCCCGGAATGCGGATTTAACATTTCAGACATTTTGAGATCCGGTTTTTATATGTCAGTCTATCTGTCATGCAGCATCCCGCCATTCATACCGATGGTGAAGGCCTCCAAGACAAGACGCGGGAAAGCAACCAGTTTACCTTTCTTAGGCTTTTCCTGCACCGACCTGCCTGTCGGTGTTTCTTTGACAAGTCCGAGATGAGTTCTGTCCTGATGGTAATACGTAAGATATTCAGTCAAAATGCGCTTTAAATGGGCTTCATTCAAAACAATTATGGGATTTAGACAATCACGGCGTATGCTGCCTATCAGTCTTTCAATATATGGATTCTGCCATGGACTTTGCGGCGCAGTTTTGACTTCATTTATTCCCATCTTTTGAACCCTGGAACGGATTACTGTTTCCGGCTTCACCACAATAAGAACACTTTTCCAGTCCTTCCAAAACCTGGATAAAAACACAGGGACAGGCTCATTTTACTTTGTCAGGGCCAGGATCTCCGAGATGTCTTGGGCGGTTTTTATGGTTTCTTTGATTTCTTTCAGTGTATCCAGATTATCAATTTTGTTCACCTCGGCCATTACTGTGTCAATGTCCCCAGGAAATTTAAGGGTAATGCCCAGTTCTACAGCTTCTTTGAGGCCTTTGATCTCACCCCTCTCCTCACCTTCCAATCTACCCTCATTCCGTAATTTCTCTAATAATGTCATAACATATTCCCCCGTCTCCTTGGAAATAGCCTGCTCAGCTATCTCCACTATTTTTTTTGCCGATAGGTCATCTTCATCCCGGACCGATGTCAGGTAGCGGAACACCACTTCCAGCCATTGCGGCCCGGTTTCTTTTTCCATCAATGCCCGCATCAGTGCGAATATACCAGGCAGCTTCTGTCGTAAATCCGGATCTCTGATGTGTTTGAGCAGCAGCAGTATCACCCGGCTTGCGATGGTCCCTTTGATCTGATCATCCGAGTACCGGTGCAGGTCATACAGCTCAAACGCAAAATCCGGGATGTAAACGGCAAGTTCATCCACAGGGCCGGACAACAATGATGTCAGCCGCTCAGTACCCTCCGGCCACTCTTTCCCGGCATGACATATCACCAGCGGGATTACAATGGGCAGCCTGTCTCCCTTATGCTGCTTTCTATGCAGACGCCAGATCTTAACTATGTATTCCAGCAGCTGGAGATGCACATCCATGTCATAATAGCTTTTGTGTTCAAACAGTACATAGACAAGTCCCTGACTGCCGTCTGTCAGATTCACCCGGTACAGGATGTCTGAATAATAATCAGCCAGCTCTTTTTCAATGAAGCTGTCCTTGCTGATCTCCAGGCTGTCCAGGTCCATCAGTTTCAACACTTTGTCCGGCAGTTTGCTGGTTAAAAGACTGCGGGCATTTTCCATATTGCTGTAGGTCTTCCTGAATACCTTGTCATGGGGATTGACCACTCTGCTGTTATTTTTCTTTTTCTCGTCTGTCATGATGGAATTTTACCCTTCGGGGGAAATTCAGTCAAGGGATATCTTTATGGGATAGCCAGTTCAGCAGGCCAGGTAACAACCAGACACACTTTTCACCATTGGATTTATACTGTCAAAGTTTTGATAGCAAAGCACCTTGTCCTGGCTTGCCGTTCAAACCAACTCAGGCAGGGACAAGTTATTGTGTATTGATTTTTTGGCATCCTTCATTTTCCGTTTGACACTTCGTAAAATCAAAATGTGTTTTTGAGATGCTGGAAATTATTTTTTTAAAAAAAATACTATGAACAGCACTTTCTTTTGGTGTACTTTAGAATTCAACAAAAAAACAAAGAGACCGGAGGAAATATGCTGCTCACAGATGTGAATAATTTACCAGAATTTGTTTTACAGGAAAGAAATTTTTACGCCGTAAAGAAATAACTGAACCTATCCGAGGCCATATTGCCGTTAGCGGTTTTTTAGCTATGCAAAATTCGCAATATGGTTTGATTACAAATCTTTCCAGACAATTTAATGTATCTCGTACATGTATCCTATTCAAATATCATGGTAAAGCAATAAAAAAAAGATGAAATAAAAAAAATTTAAACATGATGATTTTTTTTTCGGGACAAATGAAAAATAATGCTATGTTCACAATATGAGCCGACAAGAAATAAAAGAAATACTTCAGAACCTGGATATTAGACCGGAATACTTCGACAATGAAACCTATTCCCAAACTCTGATAATTTTAATAAATCTTGTAGAGAGACAGAGCGTAGAAAATGAAAAACTTAAACTTGAAAACCAGAAACTGCGCGATGAAATCAACCTTTTAAAAGGTGAACA
>JAYEJJ010000223.1:0-11887 GCA_034660495.1 Thermodesulfobacteriota bacterium
AGTACCTTGGGATGACTATATATTCCAATGTAACGCAGCCACCAATTTTTCTGTAGCTTAGGCTAATCAACCGGGCTTACAAGTTGCCTTGCAAGCCCCTGAGTCTTTAGCTCAGGGGTTGTTGACAATAATGGCAGGTTTTGAAATGTTCACCTCAAAATCAGATGTTCTGTAAAACACAATAAAGGTTAATACAATTAAAATTCCAAGGATATAGAATATATATTTCATTTAACCCTCCTGTTTCAGGGTAAAAAACGCTTGTTTTCTTATTAAAAATCCGCAGATACGTAACCGTTCACTCCCCCCCCCCTAAAATGTGAGAGTGATAAAGCTAACTTATTGAATTTATTAGACCCCACCCAAAACTGGGAGGGGGGGAGTGAACGGTTACGCAGATACCTGTTATTTTTTTTCTATTTTTTCAACAATCTCCCCGGTATTGGCAATGACCTGAACGGCCCGGTCATCGTAAAGTCTGACCATGTCGTAATCCTTTACATTGGTTATTTCAAGGTTTGGGAGATTGTTTTTTTCAAGCCAGTCCTTTATCAGAGAAATCTGCTCATTGTCACTGGCACGGGCTGTAAAAATCTTTACTTTAACACCGCTTTCCATTAGTGTCTTCAGACGGGCAACCATTTTGGGAACTGGTTTTCCGATTTTTTCAAGGGAAACCAGGGTATCATCCCTTGCCAGGGTCCCGTCAAGATCCATGCCTGTCCAGGCCTGTCTTTTTTCTTTGGTGCTGCTGGATAAAGGGGTCTGGATGGAATAATTCTCTATGGCTTCTTTTTTGGCCCTGTGAATATAATTTTTTAAAAATTTTACTGGATTCATGATATAATTTATAATCTTATTTAAAACACCTGTCAATGTATCTGTTGACCCGGGAATCGAGTTGTTTTCTTTATTGTGAAAAAAAGGACCCTTTTGTTTTGAAAAATAAAAACAGATATATCATTTGTTTTCTTTTAAGGCGGATCTTGTTAAAAAGGGCCTGGATGCAAAGATTCTAATGCTTTATGATGTTAAAAAAAGAAAATGGTATCTGGTGAGAATAGGGGCCTATGAAACAAGGGGTCAGGCTCTAAAATTTCTAGACTGGTTTAACGCACATTATAAAATAAATGCCGTGATCAGGCCTTTTGGAGAATTCTGAACTATGGACGGGTAATTTGTTTGCATAATAATCGCACTTGTGCTGAATCATACCGAATCCGGGGAAAGGATGAAAAGACTGGGCATAGGAATTTAGACATTTGAGAATTTGAAGGATTCAGCTGTTGGGAAAAAAAGTTTGTTTTAAGCGGCAGTTGTCAGAAAATTGGCGCTGAAAAAACAACTGCCGCCCAGATTATTCCATTTGGAAGAGCCCTAATCCCTGGAACCGCCAAATACATGAAGCATCATAATAAAAAGATTGATAAAATCAAGATAAAGGGTCAAGGCTCCCATTATGGCGCCTTTTCTGACCATGGCGCCGCTGGCGTCAACGGGCTGGGTCAGGGCCATGTTTTTCAGTTTCTGGGTGTCATATGCGGTAAGTCCCACAAAAACGACCACGCCGATGTAGGATATGATCATGGTCATGGCGGAACAGCGGATAAACATATTGACCACTGTAGCCAAAATAATGCCGATAAGCCCCATCATCATGAAACCGCCAAGGGATGTCAAATCCCGCTTTGTAACCATGCCGTATACACTGCAGGCACCAAAGGTGAGCGCACATACAAAAAAAGTGGATACAATAGAGGCTCTGGTGTACATGAGAAAAACCGCTGAAAGCGTGGCGCCGTTTAAAACAGAATAAAGGACAAAAAGACCTGTGGCAGTTGATGCCTTGATTTTCTGAACCCGGGCGCTGAGAAAAAAGACAAGCGCCAGTTCACCGATGATCAGACCGAAAAAGACCAGCTGGTTTCCAAATATAATCCTTTGCATTGTTTCGCTCTGGGACACATAAAGGGATGTAAATGCAGTCAAAAGAAGACCGACTGCCATCCAGTTGTATACGCTTTTAATAAAGGAATTCACCTTTACCAGAGACTTTGTACTGTCAAAGGCAGATGACATGTTCATGTTTAAATCCTCCTGAAATTTTTACCTGTAATTTTTTACTTGATTAATTTTGATGAATAAGGGAGCTTTTAAAAAATAATCACCGTATCATGGGTATATTATTTTCTTTCAGATCCCCGCTCTGTGTTTTTTGTTAAATATAACACATTGTATTTTGTTTTCAAGATTAATCGTGATCCTTCATGTGTTTTTAATTATTAAAAATCAAAATCCTCAGACCAGGGTCCAGGGAAGCTGTTTTATCAGCAGGATAAAAAGTTTACATAATATATATTATCGGACATTTAAAAAATACTGTATGTCCTTGAATTTTTAAATATTTTTTCTGCCTGTCAGGAAAAGGCCGTTATATAGACAAATTGCAGATTCCAATTTTATCTGCTTTCTGTTATAGATCAACCTTATGTCCTTTTAACTCGGTTATCCTTATGTTCTTTTAACTCGGTTATCAAGTTTTTATGGAAGGACAGAGCGCCGCCCCCAGCGGTTGCCTGTCAGGAACATTGAGAACCTAAGGAGATCAGAACAAACTGACCTGAGAAGTAACAAAAAGCCAGTGTTTAAACCTGGATTGCAGTATTAAAACAAGGAGTGGTCAGCAGTGGGACAAGTTTATACGGTTTCCCGTCTTACATCAGAACTGAAAGATTTAATTGAGGAACAATATCCCTTTGTCTGGATAACCGGTGAAATATCGAATTTTTTTACCCCGGCCTCGGGCCATGCTTATTTTTCCCTTAAGGACGACGGCGCTGTGATTTCAGCGGTAATGTTCAAAAATCAGAAAAGCCGTCTTAAATTCAGCCTGGAAAGCGGCATGAAAATTACCGGGATGGGAAGGCTTTCCCTGTATGAACCCCGGGGGACCTACCAGATTATTTTTGAACATATCGAACCTAAGGGCGCCGGTGCCCTGCAGGCGGCCTTTGAGCAGCTGAAAACAAAGCTTTCCCAGGAAGGTTTGTTTGATAAAGATAAAAAAAAACCGATTCCCTTTCTGCCTTCAAAAATATCGGTTATCACTTCAGGCACAGGCGCTGCTGTCAGGGATATTATCACCGTGTCCCGGCGCAGGTTCCCCGGTGTTCAACTTGAGATTGTCCCGGTAACCGTTCAGGGACAGGATGCCGAAGCTGAGGTATCCGAAGCCATTGAACGGGTCAATGCTATGGCCACGTCAGATCTGATTATTGTCGCCCGGGGCGGTGGTTCCCTGGAAGATCTGGCGGCCTTTAATTCTGAATCCATTGCCAGAGCGGTTTTCAATTCAAAGATTCCAGTTGTTTCAGCTGTGGGCCATGAAACCGATTTTACCATCTGTGATTTTACAGCAGACCTCCGGGCACCCACCCCTTCTGCTGCAGCCGAGCTTGCCCTGCCTGACAAAGCCAGCCTTGAAAAAAATCTTACATGGCTGAACCTGGCCCTTTGTGAGGGGCTGTTAAAACATATTGTTGTTTTAAGAAAAAAAATTTCAGATTTAAAATCAAGACTTAAAGACCCGTCACGCATAATTGATGACATGCGTTTCAGGCTTGAGGATCTGGAAACAAGAATGCACAATCAGATCAGAAAAAATCTGATTTCTAAAAAAGAGAAGCTTGACTGGTTTTCCAATGCGTTGTATGCAGGTAATCCAGTCAATGCTGTTTTTATTTTAAAAGAGAACTGTGAGAATGTATTGAGCAGACTCCAAGCAGGCATGGAAGCGGTTTTAAAACAGGACCAGGCAAAGAGAAAAGAAGTGTCTGCCCGGCTGAAAGCGTTAAGCCCCATAGCTGTACTTGAAAGAGGCTACAGCATAACAATGGGATATACAGACAAAAAGATTATAACCAGCGCATGCAATAATAAAAAAGGTGACATGGTCGAGGTCCTCCTTGCCAGGGGAAAGCTTCTGTGTCAGGTGGAAAAATCCAATGGCAGCAAAAAAAACATTTGAAGAGGCAATGGCCCAGCTGGAAGACATTGTCAAGGAACTTGAATCAGGTCAGCTTCCCCTTGAAAAGGCGATTAAAAAATTTGAGCAGGGAATGAAATACGCTAATTTCTGTTTTGACAAACTTGATGAAACTGAAAAAAGAATAAAAGTTCTCTTAAAAGACAATCAAGGGAACATTAAAGAAAATTTTTTTGAAAATGAATAATACCCCGGAACGGGAAGTCTTTATACTTTCTGACTATTTAAAGCAAAAAAGAAATGTTGTTGATGCACATCTTGAAACCATTTTAAAAGCCTGCGATCCCACCCGCGAGCTTACCCGTGCCATGGCCCATTCCCTCATGGCCGGCGGTAAAAGGATAAGACCTGTTTTGGCAATGGCAGCGGCAGAGGCCGTTGGAGACCCTGATGGATTTATTGCCCTGCCCTCTGCCTGCGCAATTGAGATGATACACACCTATTCTCTTATCCATGATGATCTTCCTGCCATGGACAACGATGATATGAGAAGGGGGAAACCCACGTGCCATAAAGCCTTTTCCGAAGCTACTGCCATTCTTGCAGGAGATGCCCTTTTAACCCATGCCTTTCATGTGCTGACCACCCCGGAAAACTATTTTAAAATTTTTCCGGAAAAATCAGCTCTGTTCAGTATTATAGGTATTCTTTCCCAGGCAGCCGGGGTCAACGGCATGGTGGAAGGACAAATGCGGGACATGCTTTCCTTTTCCGACAAAACCTGTCAATCACAGGGCGTTTCAGGTAAACGGGCATCATTAACAAAAAAGGTCTCTTCTGATTCTCAGCTTGCCTGTCTTAAAACCATTCACATGCTCAAAACTGAAAAAATGATCATGGCAAGCCTGAAAGCCGGTGCAGTGTCTGCAGGGGGTAATCAGGCCCAATGCGCCTGTCTGATCCTTTATGCAGAGAAAATCGGGCTGGCCTTTCAGGTCACCGATGACATCCTCAATGTTGAAGGCGATCCTGTTGTGATGGGAAAAGCCTGCGGATCAGATGCCCTGAATGATAAAATGACCTACCCTGCCCTGCTGGGGCTTGAGGCATCAAAGGACTATGCAGGACAGCTGATTGACGAGGCAAAGCATGCCTTAAGCGGGTTTGATGAAAAAAGAGTACTGCCGCTGCATTTTATTGCAGACTATATTTTGACAAGGAGTCGTTAAAGGGATGAACAAGGGAGATTAAGTTTGAAGTTGCTTGCAGATATCAAAAACGGGGATGACCTGAAACAGCTTTCCAGGCAGCAGCTGCCCCAGCTGGCAGAAGAAATCCGGAAGCGAATCATCTCAGTTGTTTCAAAGAACGGTGGCCACCTGGCATCCAGTCTTGGTGCGGTTGAACTTACCATAGCCATTCACTATGTGTTTTCTCTGCCTGAAGATACCCTGATCTGGGATGTGGGACACCAGGCCTATGCCCATAAACTGTTGACAGGCAGGGAAAAAGACTTTGACACCTTAAGAACATTTAAGGGACTTACCGGGTTTACCAAAATGAGTGAAAATCCCTGTGACGGATTTACTGTGGGTCACAGCAGCACCTCCATTTCAGCGGGACTGGGCATCTGCACAGCCAAATTTCTAAAAAACGAGTCCTCAAAAGTGATCTCAGTCATTGGCGATGGATCTCTGACAGCAGGGCTTGCCTATGAAGGACTGAACCAGGCGGGAGATTCGGCAAAGGATCTTATTGTTATTCTCAATGACAATGACATGTCCATTTCCCCCAATGTTGGGGCGCTGTCCTCTTTTTTAAGCAGAAAACTGTCGGCAAAATATCTCCAGAATTTGAAAAAGGAAGTGGGATCCTTTTTAAAATCACTTCCCGGCATAGGGGACGATGTATACAGGATAGCCAAACGCTCGGAAGACTCCTTTAAGACCTTTGTAACACCGGGCATGCTGTTTGAGGCCTTTAATTTTGACTATTTCGGTCCCATAGACGGTCATCGCCTCAACCACCTCATTGACATACTGATAAACATAAAAAAACACGATGAGCCAGTCCTTCTTCATGTAACAACCAAAAAAGGAAAAGGATATGCACCGGCTGAAAAAAAACCGGTTTATTTTCATGGTGTTGGATGTTTTGATGTCCCATCTGGAAATTGTGTAAATAAAAAAAACACCCCCCCTTCATATACTGATATTTTTGGCAGAACCATGGTCAAACTGGCCAAAGGCGACACAGACATTGTTGCTGTGACCGCAGCCATGCCTGAAGGAACGGGTCTGGTTGAATTTTCAAAATTATTTCCTGACCGTTTTTTTGATGTGGGCATTGCAGAGCAGCACGCTGTTACCTTTGCCGCCGGACTTGCATGCCGGGGAATAAAGCCCGTTGTGGCCATTTATTCCACATTCATGCAGAGGGCCTATGATCAGATTCTCCATGACGTCTGCCTGGAATCCCTTGGCGTGGTCTTTGCCATGGACCGGGGGGGGATTGTGGGAGAGGACGGGCCCACCCACCACGGGCTTTTTGATTTTGCCTTTTTAAGAAGCATTCCCAACATGACGGTGATGGCACCCAAAGATGAAAATGAACTGGCCCGGATGCTTAAAACCGCATTGGATCATCCCGGTCCCGTTGCCCTTCGCTACCCCAGAGGAAAGGGAATCGGTGTTGATATTGATGATGTCCCCATCTCTTTGCCCATTGGAAAAGGAGAACTGCTCTGCAGCGGTGACGACCTTGTGATCGTTGCCATCGGCAGATGTGTCCAGGAGGCCCTTGATGCAGCAGCCCAGCTTAAAGAAAAAAATATTTCAACCGGGGTCATCAATGCCAGATTTATTAAACCCCTTGACAGAGAACTGATACTTGAGCATGCTGAAAAAACAGGGGCGGTTATTACTGCGGAAGAACATGTGCTGGACGGGGGATTTGGAAGTGCTGTGCTTGAACTTCTGGCAGACATGCCACATTTCAAATACAGGGTAAAACGGGTGGGAATAAAGGACTGCTTTGTGGAGCACGGCCCCCAGAAAATTTTAAGGAAAACCTATGAAGTCGATGCGTCAGCCATTGTAAAGGCAGTTGAGGAGTTGGGCGTTTTTGAAGAAAAAGGATAAAATACGGCTTGATATTCTATTGGCTCAACAGGGGCTTGTGTTGTCAAGAAAACGGGCAGCTGCCCTTATCATGGCCGGCAAGGTGATGGTTGACAATGGCTGCTGTGACAAGCCGGGAACAAAAATTTCCCCGGAATCTGTTATCACCTTAAAAGTAAAAGATCATCCTTTTGTGTCCCGGGGGGGGCTGAAACTTGAAAAGGCCTTGAAAACCCTGTCCTTTGATGTTACAGATCTTGTCTGTCTTGACATTGGAGCGTCCACAGGGGGATTTACCGACTGCCTGCTCCAGAACGGCGCTGAAAAAGTATATGCCGTTGATGTGGGATATGGACAGATGGCCTGGAAACTGAGACAGGATAAACGGGTGAAACTCATTGAGCGGACCAATATCCGTTACATGGCCTTTGAGGCGGTCAACGAACAGGTGGATCTGGTTACCATTGACACCTCGTTTATCTCATTGAAAACCGTGATACCTGCGGCTGAAAAATTCATGAGAAACAAAACCAGGATACTGGCACTTGTAAAACCTCAGTTTGAGGCGGGAAAAGCGCATATCGGCAAGGGCGGAGTTGTTCATGATCCTGAAATAAGACAAGCTGTTCTGTCGGATATCAAAGACTTTTTTAAACAAAAAGGGTATGGAGCCGGAGACGTCGTCCCTTCCCCGGTTCCCGGACCCAAAGGCAACAGGGAATTTATCATTTCTTTGATATACAACATGTAAAATATAAATTATCAGGAAAAGGAGATGTAATGATCGAAAAAATTAAAACAATGAGAAATGTCGCTTTGGCTGGCCATGGGGGTGCGGGTAAAACTTCTCTGGCTGAAGCTGTCCTCTATCACACCGGCGTTGTAAAACGGTTTGGAAAGATTGAAGAGGGAAACACGGCCATGGATTTTCAGCCGGAAGAAGTTAAAAAACAGCAAAGCGTCAGCACTTCCTTTCATAAATACCCATGGAAAAAACATGCTGTTACCGTGATGGATACCCCTGGCGATCAGAACTTTTTTTCATCGGCTAAAACATGTATTCCTGTTGCAGACAGTGTCATTATTGTTATTGACGGTATTGACGGTCCCAGCGCCATGACCGAGGAGGCTGAGGCCTGTGTACTTGACAGCAGACTGCCCTCCATTGTTTTTATCAATAAGCTTGACAAGGAAAGAGCAGATTTTCAGAGTGCAGTGGAGAAATGCACAACATCCCTAAAAAAGAAAATAGTCATTGCCCAGCTCCCCATTGGAAAAGAAGACCAGTTTAAAGGTGTTGTGGACCTGGTTTCAGGAAAAGCCTGGATCTATGATGAAAACAACAAAGCAAAGGCCGCAGATATTCCCGGGGATATGGCAGAAGAAGTGGAAGCGGCCAAAGAGGCGTTTATAGAAAATATTGCAGAACTCAATGATGATCTTTTAGAACGCTACCTTGAAGGAGAATCCATTGACGAGGAAGACTTTAAGCAAACCTTTAAGCAGGGAGTGATTACTGGTGAGTTTTCACCGGTACTCTGCGGTTCCGCCCTTAAGCTGACAGGCGTTGAATCTCTTCTGGATTTTATAAATGACTATATGCCCTCTCCGGCTGAAAGAGGCGCCTGGACAGGAACAGATGAATCCGGTGAATCCATTGATATTGCCACTGACCCGGATGGTCCCTTTTACGGACTTGTCTTTAATACCATTGTTGACCCCTATGCCGGAAGACTCTCCCTGTTCAGAATTATTTCCGGTAAACTTGAAAAGGAAGGCACGTTTACCAATGTCAACAAAGACACAAAGGAGCGGTTTACCCAGCTGCTGGAGATAGCGGGCAAGGAACAGAAACCCATTGATTCTGCTCTCTGCGGGGCCATTGTTGCGGTATCAAAATTAAAGGAAACCTTTACAGGAGATACCATTACCAATGATAAGCTGATAACCTTTAAAGCCCCCGAGCCCATGCCCCCTGTGATATCCTTTGCTGTATCTGCTCAGAAAAAGGGGGAAGAAGACAAAATCCACAATGCCCTGAGAAAGATCATGGAAGAGGATACCGGACTTGCTTTAAAACGGGAATCTGAGACAAAGCAGACTATTCTTTCCGGCCGGGGACTTGTTCACATTGAAACCATCATTGAAAAAATAAAAAGAAAGTTTAATGTGGAAATGGCGCTCAGCACCCCTAAAATACCCTATAGAGAAACCTTTAAGAAAAAAATAAGGGTCCAGGGAAGGCATAAAAAGCAGTCCGGCGGCCACGGACAATTTGGCGACTGCTGGATCACCCTGGAACCTCAGCCCAGGGGAAAAGGGTTTGAATTTGTTAATAAAATTGTCGGCGGTGCCATTCCCAAAACCTATATTCCCGCGGTTGAAAAAGGTGTGGTAGAAGCGGCCCAGTATGGTGTTCTGGCAGGGTTTCCATGTGTTGATTACAAGATAACGCTGGATGACGGAAGTTACCATTCCGTTGATTCCTCGGAAATGGCCTTTAAAATGGCCGGCTCCCTGGCCTTTAAAAAAGCAGCCGCTGATGCGGGCCCGGTTCTGCTGGAACCTGTGATGAAAATTTCAATCATGGTGCCAGACGAGTATACCGGTGATATCATGGGGGACCTGAATTCCAGGAGAGGAAGGGTTCTGGGTATGGACAGCCTGGGGGAAAAACAGATTGTCAATGCCCAGGTTCCCATGGCTGAAATTTTAAGGTATGCACCGGATTTAAGATCAATGACCGGGGGACGCGGTACTTTTACCATGGAATTTGATCATTATGAAGAAGTGCCTCCGGATCTTTCTCCAAAAGTCATTGAAAAGGTAAAGGCTGAGCAGGAAGAAGATTAAATCCATGAACACAGGTGAAAACCAGGTTGTGGCCGGGTCGGTGATCATGGTCCGGCCATGCCGGTTATATAAAAAAAACAGGGAGGTAAGTTATGGGCAATAGAACCAAAAAACATGTCGTTATAGCCGTTCTGGCTCTGTTTATGATTGTTTCCAGTTCAACAATTGCCATGGCTGAAAAGGATTTTAATCAACCCAGCTATCCCAGCATGGTGGCGGACCTGCTGGTCATCCGGCCCTTAAGTCTGGTTTCCACAGCCTTTGGGTCAGTCATTTTTCTGGGGTCCCTGCCCTTTAATATGCATTCAAAGGAACGCTGTGAAAAAGCAGAAAAGATATTGATAAAAGAGCCGGCCGCCTATACGTTTAAGCGGCCCCTTGGCAGTTTTAAATAATCTTTCTTCAGGTTGCTGGAAAATCTCCTGGTTTCCAGGTAATTTGCCCCGTTTTTTGATTATCCGCTCAGAGAAATGACGGATTCAAGGCGGCCGTGAACAACATAAGTGCTGTACCTGCCTGCTTTGTCTGAATTAACCGGTTATCAGGTCCAGTACTTTTTTGTACTGCCGTGACGTATAATCCACAACATCCTCTGGCAGATCAGGACCCGGGGCTTTTTTATTCCACCCAGAGGAAAAAAGCCAGTCTCTTATATACTGCTTGTCATAGCTTTTCTGGGGACCGCCTGGCGTATAGTCTGCTCTGGGCCAGAACCGGGAGGAATCCGGAGTCATGACCTCGTCAATTAAAATAATCTCATCATTGTAAAGGCCGAATTCAAATTTTGTATCAGCAATGATAATGCCCTTTTCAAGAGCCTTTTCAGATCCTTTTAAATAGATTGCAATACTTAATTCCCTGATTTTTTCCGCCTTTTCCCGTCCAATGATATTGACTGTTTCTTTAAAATCAATGTTTATATCATGATCTCCCACATCCGCCTTTGTTGAGGGCGTATAAAGCGGCGGATCAAGTCTGTCTGATTCTTTCAGTCCCGGGGGCAGTTCAATGCCGCAGACCCTGCCGGTGTTTTGATAATCCTTCCACCCTGAACCTGAAATATAGCCACGGACAATGCATTCAACAGGAAGCGGCGCTGCTTTTTTTACAAGAAGGCTTCTTCCCTCAAGGATATCTGCGTATTTCTGACACGGTTCAGGGAAATCCTCAACTTTGTGGGCAATAATATGATTGTCTACCAGATTTTCCATCTGCTTAAACCAGAACAGAGAAATCTGGGTCAGCACCCTGCCCTTGCCGGGAATGCCGTCGGGCAGAACCACATCAAAGGCCGACAGCCTGTCTGTTGTTACCATTAACAGAGCGTCTCCCATATCATATATATCCCTGACCTTTCCTTTTCTGACCAGTTTAAGATCCTTAAACTCTGTTTTTAAAACCGGTTTTTCCATTTTTATCTCCCTGTGTCTTCCATGATTGTTTAATTGTTTCTTTGCCTGCCAAGGCATGGCTCTCAGCACAATACCACAGTTTTCTCTGTTTTCAAATTTAAACCTGTTTCATTTTTCGTTGTGATGAAACGTCACAGGAGACGTCCTTCTAAAGGATCTGTCTGATTTTTTATATGCAGCCTGAGTCATCCTGTCCGCTGCCATCCGTGTTAAAACAGCCATTGCCACTGGGAATATGGCTTTGGAATATCCCTTGACAGCTGATTTTCCATTTGTTATTACTCTGTCATCAAGTTTTTTGAATACCGCCGCCCCCAGCGGTTGCTCTGTCAGGAACGAGAACGACGGAGGGCTTTTTGCCCTGCCAGGCTAAAAATCAAGGAACTGCGGCCTGCGGTCCTCAAGCAGCTTGATTTTTTTAACGCCTGACAGAGCAAAAAGCCTTATCTCCTTTGGTTCTCAATGTTCCTGACAGAGCAACCGCTGGGGGCTCTTAATCGGTTCTTCCATAAAAACTT
>JAYEJJ010000224.1:0-11861 GCA_034660495.1 Thermodesulfobacteriota bacterium
GCCTCGTATAGGTCAAGGAGGTTTTGACTGCAGGGTCTGCCTGGGTATTAAGATCCGCTATGGCTTTTATGTCTGCATCCAAACCCGGCAATGTGTCTTCCGTCCTTTTTCGACCTCGCCCTTGGAAGTTGAATTTGGCGGTGTTGATAAAAGGGAACTTGGGGTGAATGAATTGTTTCCCTGTAAAGTCAAATTCATAGATCTATTTTTGTTTTTCACCCTAAGGTCTATTTCTATAACACTGTTACGCCACCATTTGCAAATCCAAATTAACTTGAAACCGCATCTTAATCTACCAAGACTATGACTGTTACCAAAACGTTTTTTATTTATCACCCTCCTTTTTCATTGCCAAAGAGATTTTCATCTGTTATTAGTAATCTTGTATTAACTTTGAGAGCAGAGCTTTTCCGCCATAAAAATACGGGTATTCTATTTTGTTGTAACTCCCTTACTGATTATATATGGTAATGGTTTAAATTGTAAATTTTTCCGGTAAAAGCATCAGACCAGGCTTAATGCCCTGCTTTTACCGGATTATCTCAACACATTCATTCAATGCATAAATAACTTCAGAAAAATTGCCGGATAAAAGGTCAAAAAGCCTGAAATGAAGGCTGTCGAAAAAAAAGTTAAACTATAAGGATTCAAAATGAAAGGATTTTTCAAGCGGATTTTAATAGTTGATGTCACAGAAAAAAAGACTATGGTTGAGACAATTGATGACCATATTCTTAAAAAATTCATGGGCGGCAAGGGCCTTGGCACCCATTTGTTATTGGAACATAATCCTGGCGGTGTTGACGCGTTCTCCCCTGAAAACTGCTTTATCATAGGGATGGGACCGGCCACGGACAGTGCTGTTTACGGCAGCTGCAGATACGGCCTGTTTACCAAATCTCCCCTGACCGGATTCTACGGCGAATCCTACTCCGGCGGAAAAGCAGCCGCCACAATGAGCCGGGCAGGTTATGATTTTATAATCCTCAAGGGCGCCTCAGAAACACCTGTGTGGATCGAAATTTCCGACAGGGATATTGTTTTCCACAATGCTGAGGATCTGTGGGGAAAAGATACCTATGAAACAGAAGATCTGGTAAAGGAAAGGTGCGGCAAAAAAAATGCCGCCGCCCTGGTGATTGGCCCGGCAGGAGAAAATCTGATACGGTTTTCTGTGGTTGAAAATGACTACTGGCGGTCTGCCGGCAGAACCGGCATGGGGGCTGTACTGGGATCTAAAAAAATAAAAGCAGTTGTCTTCCACGGCGAAACACAGCGGGAATTCCACGATCCTGAAGGGATAAAGCAGTACGCCAGAAAAATGGTAAAAGAATTAAAAGACCACCCTGCCACGCAGGTTTACAAAACCCAGGGAACCCCGGTTATGGTGGCCGGTCTGAACAAGGCCGGGGCATTTCCAACAAAATACTGGGAAAAGGGAACCTATAAGGACTGGGAAATGATCAACGCCCAGAGCATGAAGGAAAAACTCAATGCCAAGCCCAGAGCGTGCAAAACCTGCTTTATGGCCTGCGGAAAATATGTTGAAGTCCAGGATGGCCCCCATAAGGGACTTAAGCTTGAAGGACCTGAATATGAAACCATTTACGCCTTTGGCGGCCTGTGCATGATCAATGCCATTGAAGACATTGCCTGGCTGAATGACATCTGCGACCGCCTTGGAATGGACACCATAAGCGCCGGCAATCTGGCAGCCCTGTGCATTGCAGCATCCCAGGCAGGCAAAATAAAAGAAAAAATGGCATGGGGTGATGCCAGTGCTGTGGCTGATCTGCTGTATAAGACGGCCAGACGGGAAGGCTTAGGCGGACTCATTGCCGAGGGCATTAAAACAGCCAGTGCAGAAATCGATATGGAAGATCAGGCCGTTCATGTAAAAGGGCTTGAACCGGCTGGGTACGACCCCAGGGTCTTAAAGGGAATGGGACTGGGATATGCCGTCAGCCCCAGAGGGGCCTGCCATTTGAGAAGCACCTTTTACAAACCTGAGCTGTCAGGCATGATCGATCCGGACCAGATCAGTGATAAAGCATCCCTTTTTATAGATTTTGAAGACAGATGCACCTTGTTTGATGCCCTGATCCTCTGCCGGTTTTACCGGGATTTCTACACCTGGGAGGAAATCAGCAAGGTGGTGGAGATGACCACCGGCCTGAACCTGTCAAAGGAAGAGCTGACAAAATTGGCCGCCAATATCACCGATGCCACAAGAAAATTCAACATAAGAGAAGGACTGACCCCTGAAGATGACCGCCTGCCGGCAAGGATGCACAAGGAAAAGCTTGAAGACAATAAAATCATTTCAGAACAGGATCTGAAACTGCTTGTAAAAGATTATTACATGCTAAGGGGATGGGATGAACAGGGCGTCCCCCAGGACAATGAATAATCTCCACCCCAATATTCATGCTTTTTTTATTCTCAGCTGTTCAACACTGGAGGAAAACTATGAAAACCTTTTTTAAATGTGCCCATTCGATTTCAACAGGTACACCCATCATCCAAAAAGCACAGGAGGTCCATCTTGACCCCCGTATCCTGTACGAAGTTGTTATTGATCTTTCCTCGGAAGGATTGATCACGGCCAACTGCCTGAACATGGCTGCGGGAATTCTGCTCAACGATCTGGGGCTTCCCAATTATTTCTTTGAAAATCTGACCAGCGAATCATTAAAAAATATTCTGTCATCCATTGCCACAAGCATTACATTCCATGACAACAAAGTCGTGTTAGGCGGTCACGTGGCCCATGTCAATTTCAACCGCGACGGAAATACCGATGTTCAGCGGGTCAGAATCGCAACCGAGGAAACCCGGGAAAGCATGGAAAAACTCCTGGAAACCCTTTTGTCCGGACACCGGCGCGAGTATTATTACAGCCCTGAAAAAAATTACTATACCTATATATTCAGACCTGAAACCGTTAATGATTACGACAGAAAAGATTTCAGGGATTTTAGATTCCTGTTCAATCTTGCAGGCGATTTTAATACAACGCCGGAAGTGACCCGGACAAGGTATAAGAAATTTCTGAAAAATTCAGAAAAAGCAGTTATTCCCCTTATAGAGGTTTTCAATCTGCCGCAAACCGGTGAAACCCGCCTGATGTTCAACAGCGATTTTGCCCTGCCCCAGCTGCCTGTTTTAAGAAAATTGTTTACCGACCACGACCTGATTTTAAAACGGGCCTACTGGGAGCCCTATATTGTTCCATCCAGTGTTCCCTCTTCCATCTGTTCCATCTATTCCATGGGTGAATTGTCCAGAACGGAAGAAGAATCCCTGTTAAAGGACCTGCGCGCCTATCTGGCCTTTAGCATCAACGATACAACAGACCTTTACGTGGACGGCTTTTTAACCTTTAATGAAATGCTGTTTGCAGGAAATGCAGTGGATTTCACCCACAGGTTCATCTTTAATGAAAGAGAAAACCTCACAGATATTGAAATCATGAACAATCTGACAAATTCAGATCATCAGGATGCGTTTGCCCAGAGTATCCACACAGCCAACCGATCCACCTATGTATTGAAAACCATACTTGAAACCGTAAGAAATAACCCGGATCTAATCAAATTTCTCTATAAAATTTTTGACAAAAAATTCAACCCCTGCTCAGATGAAAAAATGACCAGAGAAATGATTGATGAAAAATTCCGGGAATTTGACAAAATCATCACCGGCCGGTTCATGGATTTCAGCATGGGATATGATATTTTCAAATTCATGTTTAAAATTGTATCCTGCACCTTAAAAACAAATTTTTATAAACCCGAAAAACGGGCCTTTGCTTTCAGGTTCACCAGTGATATTCTTGATCCCATTGTATTTCAACAATCTGTGTTTGGCATTTTCTACGTAAACGGCCACTATGCCAGCGGCACCCATCTGCGGGCCGCAGACATTGCCAGGGGCGGTTTGAGAATGCTCAGGGTTACGCCCTCCAACTACAGAGTACAGCTGGACAATGCCGTACTGCTCAACTATGCCCTGGGACCCAAGGCCCAGCGGTTAAAGCACAAGGATATATGTGAAAGCGGGTCCAAAGGGGTCATTGTTCCCCATGCAATCTATGCAGGCTACAGCAGGGATGCACTGAACGATTATACCGAAGGCATCATGGATCTGATGCTGGGCCATGACTCCATCAAAGATTATTACGGCAGACCGGAAATGCTCTTTTTCGGCCCTGATGAGGGCACTGCCCCGTTAATGGATGCTGTGGCCTTTCATGCAAAGGACAGGGGCTACAGGCACTGGCGCACCATAACAACAGGAAAGAGTTTCGGCATCCCCCATGACACCTACGGCATACTGGAAAACAATGATCTGTTCGGTCTGGTGGAAAAGGGGGAAGACGGCACCGACCTTCAGATCAATGGAAAATCCGTTGTTCTCACCCAGGATATGGACAAAATTTATGATATCATCGGCGGCAGAATAAAAACCAGCGGCATGACAACCACCGGTGTGATGGCCTCCTTCAGAACCCTTATGTCCCATTACAATGCCGATGAAAAAGATCTAAACCTGATGATGACCGGGGGTCCTGACGGGGACCTCGGCGCCAATGAGATCCAGTGCTACAAAGGAAAAATCTGTCTGATAATTGACGGCGGTTCCATTTTATTTGACCCCGATGGACTTGACAAAAAGGAACTGGCCAAAATTGCCTTAATGCGGCATACCGCTCCCAGGGCCAACTCCCTTTTCTTTCCTGAAGAAAAGCTGGGCCCCCGCGGGTTTAAAGTCCCCATCACCGGCAGGGAGATTACCCTGCCCAGCGGCACCTTTATTGAGGACGGCGCCCTTTTTCACAGAACATTTCTTACCTGCGCTGAAAACAGGGAATTTATAAAAGAAGCTGATATCCAGGCCTTTATCCCCTGCGGCGGATTTAAAGACACGGTAAATCACAGCAATGTCAGTGATTTTGTTTCCCTGTTCCAGGAATTAAAATTTATTGTTGAAGGCGCCAATGTGTTTTTTGACGATGCGTCCAGAAGATACATTGCCCAGGCAACGGAGATCAAGGAAATAAAAGACACTTCCGCCAATAAAGGCGGTGTGTTCAGCAGTTCCATTGCTGAGGTGCTCACAGCCCTTCTTCTTGAAGACGATTATGAAAAGAAATTGCTGGAAAACGTTGACACAAGGTGGACATTGATCAGAAATATCATGGAACTTGTGGAAAAATATTCGGCCGCTGAAACAGATATGCTTATCAAGATCCACGATAAGGAACCGTCCATCCCCTTATTTGAACTGTCTGAAAAAACAAGCGAACAAATCTTCGGCCTTCAGGATATATTTAATGATAAAATTGAAACAATTCTGGAAAACAAAGATCTTGTCTGGAACATAATGGAAAATTATATCCCGGAAATTCTTATACAGAAAATTGGGAAAAATGCCATCATGGATAAATTGAACGAGAGCGAACTTGCCGTTTACCGCAATGCCATAATTACCAAAAAACTCTCATCCATGGCGTTTTACAAATACGGTTTTTCCTGGGAAAGCTTTCTGGAGGAAATTAAAACCAATTTCTCACGGGCCATTCTGAGTATCAGCAGCCACCCTTCTCACTGAAACCAGGATTTGAACTAACCTCGGATCAGCACACAGGTACTGATCATTCATGATAATTTAAAAGGAGACCATTTGCAGCACAAAGGGATGCGCGGCTGCAGAGGGTCTCCTTTTTGTTTCCAATGGTATCAAAAATGACACTTGTAAGCAAGGAGTCGAAACGATTTAAAATTAGCAGCTAACACGACGCGCCAAAGGCGCGCGCGGCTGAGCTACATAGCGTTAGGCTGAAAAAAATATATCCCCAAAAAAACAATTTTTCAATTGGCAATTCTCTGAAATTGAAATATATTTTAACAGATACATTTTATAATATTTCATGAAAGGTTAAAAACAAATGAACGAACAGACATTAACACTGACCTTGCCAAATTCGATTTATGAGCGCATAAAATCGACTGCTCAGGCAGCATCTATTACCTCAGAAGAAGTAATAACGCAGTCTGTTAGTCTATTATTGCCTGCTTTTGAATCAGATATTCCGCCGAATCTTCGTTTAAATCTTACTAAACTTCCATTATTAAATGATATTCAACTTTGGAAAACAACAAATTCGAGAATGAATAACAATCAACAGCTACGTCTGGAAGAATTGGCAGAATTACAAAAACATCGTTCTCTAACAAAAAATGAACAATCAGAACTTGATGATCTAATGAATGAAGCACAGCAAATTATGCTCTGTAAAGCAGAATCTAGACGCATTTTAGCTCAACGTGGGCATATTGTTTTCAAACCAGTTGAGCATTAAAATGTCAATAAATGCTGAATTAAGGACACTCCTTGAAAAACGAGACAAAAGACGTTGCCTATACTGCCTAACCACAGAAGATAACTGCGGCCTTAGAATGCATGTTGACCACATCATACCTGTATCATTCGGTGGCAATACAATCCCAGAAAACTTATGCCTGGCTTGTTTTTCGTGCAATGTGCATAAAAGTGCAAAACAAGTCGGGAAAGATCCGTTGACTCAAGAAATTGTACCATTCCCAAGTAAAACCGGACCAGGTTGATATCGCTGGTATCCACAACCCATGACCCGTCTCCTGCCAGGACCACGGGAACGGAAAACAGACCGGCGGATTGAAAAAACCGGATAGTCTTTGGAATCATTTGGTCAGCCAGGGCACAGGTTGGGGCAGCCGTATCTCCTTGTTTTATATGGATATAATCTTGAAACGAGTATTCTTCACAAATGGCTGTTGAGGCCATGGCAAGGCTTTCTGCCTTTCCCATGGGATAAATTATCAGTCTGATTTCTGTGTTTGATCTTTCAGCAGCAGGCCAGAGTTGTGTTAAAAGATTTTTACAATGAGAACACCCCGGGTCACTTATAACATAAACATGGGTGTTAATGGTTTCCGGCTTAAAAGAAATGGAGACAAAATTGTCAAGGGCCTCCACTTTCTGTTTTAACAGCCCATAGATTTTTTCCCTTTTTAAAGCCATTTCTTTTAAACTCTGCTGCCTTTCCTTTTCAATCAGCTCAGGTATGGAATTTAAGGTCTTCTGGGTAATGGATGTTTTATTCTGGAATAACTGACCGGCCAGAACAGATGTTTCAGTGCAATACACAGGCACCAGACTATCGTTAATTTTAAGAATCACCTCGCAGAAGTATTCTTTTTCCTGCTTAAATACGACGCTGACATCCTTTGGCAGAGGGATATAGTCTGATATGAAGCCCAGGGTTACACGATCACATTTTGAAGCTGAAAAGCAACTGGTCCCGGTTATCCAGACTAACAGAAAAATTATACAGATTAATGATACCATTTTGATGATGAGAGCTCTTATTTCAGCTTTAAGATAGTTTAAGCCAGGCCATGGATTCTGTTTCATGAACGCTCCATTTATTTTTTCTCTATGGAAAAGGGCATCCTTCAAAAGTACTTTACACTTTTTTTGATCATTCCTCATTTGTAGAGGCTTTCCCCAAAAGACTGTAAAGTACTTTTGAGGTCATATGAAGGATGCCTGGAAAAGAGCTGCAAAATTACTCTTTTTCTCATTTCTTTTATTTTCTTGAGTTTGCGGGCAATGGTGGACTGGTTGAGCCCAAGGGCCTGGGCAGCCCTGGCCTGGGTGCCATAGGTGTCCATTGCCCTGATCAGCACTTTTTTTTCAAAGGCATCCACCATCTCACAAAAGGTCATGTTCTGATCCAGGATACCCTGTTCAGATTTTTCTTCGGCAACACTGGCCAGAACACTTGAAGGCAGATCCTCATACTCCACCCTGTCAGTTCTGGACAATACCACCAGCCTTTCACAGATATTAATCAGCTCCCTTACATTGCCTGGATAGGAATACATGGTAAGGATATCTGCTACCCGGCCTGACAGGGTAATTTTCTTTTTTTTATTGTATTTTTTACTGAACCTGTCCAGATAAAGATTCAGCAGTGACAGAATACAGTCCCTGCGCTCCCTTAAAGGCGGAATGGTCAGTGGGACCACATTAAGCCTGTAATAAAGATCACTTCGAAATGTCTACTGCTTTATCATCTCCTTGAGATCCTGATTGGTGGCAGCTACAATTCTTATATCCAGTCTTTTCAGCGATCATACCCTTGCCTGTACCAGACTCTCCAAGGAGCAGAACCGTGGAATCCACCCGTCCAAGCTTAACTGCTTTTTCAATAATATTTACATACCCCGGTGTCCTGGCAATAATCTGCTGGGATTCAATCTCTTCAATGTGCATCTCCAGCATGTCTCTCTTGAACTGTTCATTTAATGCGGATTTTTCCTGAAGCTCTTCCTGAAGGCGGGTGATTTCAGTAATATCGCGCTCATTGACCACAATCCTGAAGATTTCTCCTGTCTCTTTATCAAAAACCGGGTTTCCTGTGAGCAGCAGCTTTTTTCCCTGGCGGGTAGTCTGAATGATGCTGGCCTTTTTTCTGGTTTCCATGACCTTAAGGGTAACTGAATGATTGATCAGTCCGTCTGCCACAAGATCCCGCATATTTCTGCCGATGACATCTTTCGCCTTGACATTGGCCAGCCGCTCAGAAGCAGCATTGATCTTGAGGACATATCCGCTGCCGTCACAGATCCACAGGCCGTCATTACTGGAATCAATCAGGGTGTCAAGTTCTATTGAGAGTTTATGATAGGTGTTCATCCTTTCTGTAAGATGTTCAAAATCCGTTACATCCTGAAAAAAACAGAACAGGCCGAACATTTTTTTCTTGATAATCAAGGGGCTGAGTTTTACCAGGAATCTCTTTTTTTTATACTTCAGGGCAATTTTAAAAAAGGACGACTTTCTGGTTAAAATATCAGCAGCTGCATCGGAAATTGCCGGAAGGGTGGTTGACAGACGGCTTCCGGGAAACAGCCCCAGGGTATCCTGGGCTTTTTTGTTGGAAAGTACGGTCTGCCCGTCAGTATCAAGGACGACAATGCCGTTTACCGCCACATTGAGCAAAGTCTTGCTGAACTCCTTCCAATCCAGAGATTCCAGGTGGCCGCCGTTCTTCCAGGAAATTCCGCTCATATACCCCCTTTTTAAAACACCCCTTAAACACCATGATCAGGACATACCTGACTTTTCTCACAACACCACACAAAAACCTGATCAACGCGTTACCAATGGCAATCCGATTTTTAAACAGTAATAAACGTGAACCATTTATATTTCAAGAAAAAAAGCAAAGGAATAAGTATCTCTTAATAAAATTCTTGACAAATGAAAAATACCATGACATTTCTTATAATAAAAAACACTGTTTCATATATCGCAACAAAAAAAGTGGCACCATGGAAAATAAAAAATACAATTCAATAGAAAAAGCCATCCAGATTCTGCTGAAATTCCAGGAAGGAAGGGAAGATCTTGGCGTCAGGGAATTAAGTCAGGATCTGAATTTCAGCCCGGCAACAGTTCAGAGGATTCTTCAGACACTGAAAAAGTATAATTTTGTCAACCAGGATTCCAAGACCCGCCAGTATTTTTTAGGCAATGTATTTTATGGTTTTCTTCAAACCCTGCACAACTCAGACCGGGTGACCAGAACAGCCAAAAGATTCATGGAAGAGGTGGCCTTTAAAACCCAGGAAACTGTGCATTTAAATATTATTGAAGCCAATCACCGGGTGTGCATTTATACCATAGAATCCACCCGGCTGCTCAGGGCAGGCATGCCCCTTGGCCACAGGTCGCCCCTTTACGCAGGGGCTTCTGCCAAATGCCTTCTGGCCTTTTCTTCTAAAAAATTCATTGAAAATTATTTGAATGAAGTTGAATTCAAGGCTTTTTCTCCTGTCACCATTGTTGACAAGGAGGCGCTGAAAAAAGAACTTGAAACAATCAGAGAACAGAAATTTGCCGCCAGCAAAGGAGAGCGCACCCCTGGCCTTGCATCCCTCAGTGTTCCTGTATTCAATCATAACGGGGGTATTCTGACCAGCATCAGCCTTGCACTTCCTGAAATCCGGTTTTCCGAAAAAGAATACATGAACCAATGCATAGCCGCTTTAAAAAGTGCTGCAGAATCCTTTTCAGAAGTAATGGGGTATAAGCCATGAAAAACACCCAGGTCTTACAAATTAACCCATAAAAAGCGCTTCATATACCGTATATTTTCTTTTCAACCGCATAAAACCGGGACACTGAAGGGCAATCCAACCAAAAATTTAAAATTGTATCAACAGGAGATCAAATGGATTTTAAACTCTCAACAGAACAGGAAATATTAAAAAAGGCAGTAAGGGAATTTGCCACCAAAAAAAGGCATTTTTCATATCCGGCCAAAAGTAGTTTACACTTTTTTAAGCAGGAGTTTTGAAAAATGGGAAGCTGTCTCAGGATAGTGTAAAGCGGGAAATGAAGAATGCCCAAAAAAATTGCGCCAAACGCAGATGAATGGGATGAAAAACACTATCTGCCGTACAAGGAAGTCATGAAACCCATGGGGGAACTGGGATTTTTCGGCACAGTGATCCCCGAGGAATTCGGGGGAGAAGACATTGGGTGGATCGCGGCCATGATCGTCACTGAAGAAATTGCCAAGGCCTCTTCCTCCCTCAGGGTACAGATCAATATGCAGGTGCTGGGCTGCGCATTTACCATATTTAAATACGGGACCCGGGAAGCCAAAGAAAAATACATTGAAAAACTCTGCACAGCTGAGTATCTCGGCGGATTCGGGATTACCGAACCCGATGCAGGGTCTGATGTCATGGCCATGTCCTCCACAGCAGAAGACAAGGGAGATCACTGGCTGCTCAACGGGTCAAAGACCTGGATATCCAATGCAGACGCAGCAGACGTGTTGATCTACTATGCCTACACAGACAAGGATGCCGGGTCAAAGGGTCTTTCCGCCTTTGTCATTGAACCCAGAAATTATAAAGGAATTAAAACATCAGGCCTTGACAAAATGGGCTCCCATTCGTCTCCCACCGGGGAAATTTTTATGGACAATGTCAAGGTGCCCAAAGAAAACATACTTGGAAAACCCGGAGACGGTGCAAAAATAGTGTTTTCCTCCCTTAACCACACCCGGCTGTCCGCAGCAGCCGGTGCTGTGGGGGTTGCCCAGGCATGCCTGGACGTGGCCACCAAATACGCCAATGAAAGAAAACAATTCGGCAAGCCCATCGGCACCTTTCAGATGAACCAGGACATGATTGCCCAGATGACAGCGGAAATTGATGCTGCACGGCTGCTGGTGTACCGGGCGGCCTGGCGGAAAGACCAGGGCAAGCTCAACAACGGCCTGGATGTGGCAAAGGCAAAATACTTTGCCGGAGAAACAGTGACCAAATGTGCCAATTATGCCATGAGAATCCTTGGCGCCTATGGGTACTCCACAGAATATCCCGTTGCAAGATTCTACAGAGACGCGCCCACCTATACAATGGTGGAAGGCTCTGCCAATATCTGCAAATGGATCATTGCCCTTGATCAGCTGGGAATCAGAAAAGCAAACAGGTAATTTTTTTTTTGCCCTGCCACGACACACCTATGATGGTAATTCTCCGATTCTCTCCTGAATGCATGGATCACCTGGTATCTGGCAGGGCAAAAATTTAACCCCAAATGATTGGTTCTCAATGTTCCTGACAGGCAACCACCAGGGGCTCTTAATCGGCCCTTCCATAAAAACGCTATAGCGCTCAGCAAAATTGATACACCTATGCTCAGGAAAATTGATACACCAAGAGAAAAGGCTTTATGGGTAATTGCCTGGAACTGAAATTTTAAAAAAAAAGAGTGGAACGATTTTGAACAGC
>JAYEJJ010000225.1:0-2367 GCA_034660495.1 Thermodesulfobacteriota bacterium
ATTCCCATGAATCCCGTGAGGTGAAATTTGTGGGGGTATGGGATACAGTCGGGGCCATGGGGATTCCGATATCATTTCTCGGGCTGTTTGATGACAAGGATGAGTTTTACGATACAAAAATCGGGAAAAATGTCAGCATTGCAAGGCATGCCATGGCAATTGACGAGCATCGGGAAGATCAGGAAAAAATATTTCAGGCCCATTGATCACGGCTGCGGGGAAGTTATTCTTCATGAATCCGTTACACAGCGCTGGCATGCGGATGAAACATACCGCCCTGAAAACCTTGTGACATATGGGGTCAGACCGGACCCCGGCAAGTAAAAATATCACATAAAATGATATCTATGACCCCGCTATAAATGAACATTAAAAAAATCACAGACCAGTTGATCGCCCACGAAGGCCTGGAATTAAAGCCATACAAATGTCCTGCAGGCAAACTTACCATTGGTGTGGGCAGAAAGGGCATCACGGAACAAGAAGCAGTAATGCTGCTTGAAAATGATATTCAGGAGTGCATTGCAGATCTGCAAAAGATTTTCCAGGATGATCAGGGCAATCAGGACAACCAGGACAAAGAAAACAGGTTTGATAAGCTGCCGGAACCTGCACAAAGAGTTCTCGTTGATATGCGCTTTAACCTTGGTTTTAAAGGCTTTAGAAAGTTTAAGAAAATGATAAAAGCAGTAAGGCAGCAGGATTTTACCACAGCAGCCAAAGAGATGAAAGATTCCCTCTGGTACACCCAGGTGGGCAAAAGGGCTGAGACTTTGGCAGAAATGATGCAGATTTCAGCAGACCCAGCTTCGTGATTCTTAAAATGCTGTTTTCACCCCCAAAAAGCGGCCGCGACAACCTTCATGGAAAGATTACATTTGGATATCAGGCAGCAGCCATAGATGAGAAACGTAAAAAATTTCCAGTCTCCCTGTGGAATGAAAAAAACATAACACCTGAGCAGACAATAGAGCAGGTGTGGTTTCCTATTGTCCATTGTGATGTGGGCGGCTATTATAAAGAAAGGGGATTGTCTGAAGGTGCATTAAAATGGATGATACAGAAAGCAGAGTCAGCAGGCATAAAATTCAAGGAGACCTGGCAGAAAAATATTGCACCCTATCCCACAGCCAAAAATGCCATCCACGAATCCAGACAGTCTTTCTGGAAATTCTGGAAGCCTGTTCAACGTCATATCTTTGAAAATTCATTGATCCATCAAAGCGTGATGGATAGAATCAATGCCGTTATTGGGTATAATCCCAACAATTTGCCGGACAAATTTAAGGTGGTTGAATAGCAGCCCAATGGTCACAATGGATATGCGGTTTAACCTGGGGTATGACGGATTCAGAAAGTTTAAAAACATGATAAAAGCAGCAAGACAGCAGGATTTTCACAGTGCTGTCCGGGAAATGAAAGACTCCCCCATAGACCCTTGAAGACTGTTACTTTGCCCCCCCCAATAACAGTAGCGACCGAAGCCCACCGGCCCTATGGTCATTACCCCAAACCACACAAGGAAAATTATGTTAAAAAAAATATCAAAGCTATCAGCTAAAATAGGAAAGGATTTAACCCTCATCCAAGGTGGTGGCGGAAATACTTCCATTAAACCCATCTTTACCAGTTGTGAATATTGTCAATAAAAACAGCAGATTAAAAATTGTGCCAATTTGTTCAAATATTTAATAATAACAGTTGGTTATACAAGTTATGTCTAAGTAACTTAGACGTAACGCCAATTTTTGCTTTATTTATCAGCGGGTTACGCTAACAATTGTCAGTCTAATAAAAAATGAGTATAACATGCTGAATTTATTGCCATTGTTTTGCAAGTGGTAAAGATGGGATTAAAAGAGATGGAAAAATGTGGGTTAAAGCTTCTGGGAAATGGTTGGCTGATGCGGACAAGGAAAATGTTTTTGTAAGTGTTAATGATGTTGCTATAACTCGATTATCAAGTTTTTTCTCGAACCCTGTAAACACTGGGGGTAAAAATGAGGCGGTTTTATATAAATATTTCATTTAAAATCATAAGTAGCTGATATTGTTGAAGATCAAAAAATGTACCATGATTATGGTGGGTCTTTATAAATTGAATAATATCAACGACTTACAAAAAACTTGATCATCGAGTATAAGAGAACTCGACAGTTGTAAGTTTTCTTCAAAGAGAAGATTGCTAAAATCAAATAAAATGGGGCGTGAAAGGCAAAAGGTAGTTTGAGGTGACGGTTAGTTATAGCTCGTTTCAATTTAGTTGATACAAATAAATGTTGACATTTTAATCGAAATACACTATAAATAATCTCGTGTTATCATCTAAGTATTGCTTATTATATTTGGGGGAAAAGATGCCACGAG
>JAYEJJ010000226.1:0-2366 GCA_034660495.1 Thermodesulfobacteriota bacterium
TTAGATCCGTTTGGGCCGGACAGAAAGAGATGTTTTTGTTCAGCATCGGCGGAAGTATCCATACAGCGGATCAATGGCAGGTTCCCGGGCATGTTCCCGGCCTTCCTCCCTCCAGTGCCAGGGTGCTCTATAAAAATGGGGCGTTTTATCTGGCCCCTGGTATGAACGGCCAACTAACGGATTTTGGTAAAACCGGGCTTGAACTTGAGGGAGAAAAAGGTGGTGTTCAGTGCCTTGTCATGGGACGGACCTATTATGGGGTAAATTTTGACGATGAAAAAATGGTACTCATCCCCTTTGCACGTCAGGATACCTGGTCCATGGATCAGAAAATTCCCAGGATGTCAGGTGACAACATCAAACAGACATACACGACAATGGACTGGAATGGGGATGGGTTGTCTTTTTGGGCCTGGTGCATCAAACACGTATTGTTCTGTATCGCAGGCGTAATTGTGAGTTTTTTATGCGGTGCTGCCGTTTCCATACACTATGCAGCACCATATAAGCGTCGAAACAGCGGTATGAATCAGCCATTGGGCGGTGCGCTGCCGGCAGTGACAGCGGTGTCCTGTGTGATGACCGGTCTTTTGATCACCTGGATGTGGCATACCGGAGAAATCGGAATTGGAACCCTTTTATGCGTGGAATGGATAGCCTGGGGGATGGCCACGCTGTTCATCGGGCTAAAATATAATCTTAACGGTTTATTCGGCCGGTTGTGGATCTGCTGTATTGTTTTATGCGGTGCCGGAACTTTAATTCTGGTGCAGCTCGGTGCCGGTGCAGAGAATCTGGTTTGGCTCTCCTACGGTAAAAAGCATATTGTTCTCATGACCCTGTTTGCCGTTGCCCTTCAGATCCTTGTGCTGATGGATGAAGCGTTTCTTAAGGATCTATCCGAGAACCTGCTTATTAACGATTCATTGATATATCGCCTGCTGCGCACCGGCGTGGTTCTGATCTCTCTTTTGGTCATGTTTATCCAGTTGTTTTTCGGAGAAGAGAGCGGTGTGTTGAATTTTCAGCCGGCCGAAGGTGCCAAATTATTGTTTGTTATTGTGGCGGCATTTATCGGTCTTCATCTGGGTGAGCTGCGGCGGCACAACTCAGATCTATACCAGCAGCAGCCTGTAAAGTATCTTTATGATATTTTGATCGTTTTCTTTCTCTTCTGCCTGGCCCTGCTGGTGGTGCTGATCGGCGTGCGGGATATGTCTCCGGTTGTCATCATGGGGGTGCTGTTTCTCTCCTGGCTCTGGATCGTCTCTCCCCATCCCTGGCAGACAGGCCCTTCCCATAAATTCTGGCGTACTGTCATCATGGCAGCGGTTTTTCTGGTTTGCTATGTCGGGCAGGGGATTTATTCAGACCCTGAAAATATTCCCGGGTGGATTCCCCAGAAAGACCGGTTCCAGGTGTGGGCCGCCCCGGATAGATATCCCCACTCCGGCGCCCAGGTCCTGAAATCCATGGCGCTCTGCGGAGTCGGCGGCTGGACAGGGGCAGAGCCGTCCTGGTTTGGCAAAAATAACTCGATTTACCAGCTGCCGGCTGTGCAGGATGATTTTATCGTGGGGTTTGTTCTGTATAAATTCGGCGGACTGCCGGGACTGATGCTGGCACTGGCTCAGATTTTTACGGTTTTAACACTGTTTCAGATCAGCAGAGCTGCCGGTCTGTGGGCTGAAACGTCCGGGTCTTTTAAAAACCGTCAGACCGGCAAAGTACTGTCCATGATCGTTTTCGGCCTGGCCTGGATTTACATTGCCCAGTGGACGATTTCATGGGCCGATGCCCTGGGTTTGCTGCCCATAATGGGGCAGCCCATGACCTGGATCTCCTCAGCCAATTCCCACATGGTGTTCATCGGGTTTCCGGCTGTTATTTTTGCGTATTTGTCTTTTCTTCACATCGATTCATAACCTGATAGTACATTAAATCATAAATTCCTCAGGGGTATCCCTGATATAAATCTTTGTTTTAATATTTAACAGAAAGACAGGCGAACTATTGAGTTGGTATGTATAGTCTATATTCGCTTGATTAATCTCCTTTGGTAATATATAATAAAATATAGAGTTGACTGGAATAGATATAAGGGAGTCCTCAAAAAATAACTTATCAGACGAGACCATCTATTTAATGCGTATTGACGATTTTATATGGTTACCAGATATTATTGAAAAATTGATTGTTAAACATCATATTACTCAAGATGAAGTTGAAGAAGTATTTTTCAGTCAACAACCCCTCGGCTAAAGACCGAGGGGCTTGCAAGGTAACTTGTAAGCCCGGTTGATTAGCCTAAGTCTTAACTGACTACGTTACATTGGAATATATAGTCATCCCAAGGTACTCCACAC
>JAYEJJ010000227.1:0-11790 GCA_034660495.1 Thermodesulfobacteriota bacterium
TATTGTGTAAAACATTATAAAAATTGGACAGAAGCAAAATTCGTGCCATATAATGATTTCAGTAAGTTACAACAAATTATAGGTAAAAATATAAGGAAATGTCAAAATCCAATCCAGAGATCTGTAACATGGACTTTCATATAAAATTTATAGCCAAATCCTGCAAAAAAGTCGACCTTTTTTTCATGGTCCCCATGTCCTGACGGCCACAACGACGCATGAAACATTTGACTTTTAGAGGAATATATATTAATTCCGGCAACGGTCAGGAAGGCCTGTATGCGGTTAAAGCTAATCCGAATTACGACGCGGTAAGGAGATGAATGCTTAAAAAAAGTGGCTGCTTTCCCGGGACACTTATGATGATTTGCAAGGCTGTTCATCAAATCGTTTGCAAACAGTAAACATTCAATGTGTATCAAGCATCATGGCGCAAGGCGATTTTCTCAAACATCAAGGCAATTCCTTCATTCAGCGTATAAATGGATTCAATATCAAGATTATCATCCGATACGGAATTAAAATAGATGTGAAGGCTGGAGTCAAGACCCTCTTCCGGCTTCCAGTAGCAGACCATTAAAGGGAAGAGCGGCAGGGGATGCAGAAGAATAGAAATGTCTGAATCAATATGAGAGACAATCTTCTTTCCATCAAAAATGTCCAGCATATCTTTAAACAGGCCTGTATAGGTATCAGCAACACGTTTTAACGGTTTTTCACAACGCTGTTGAAAATGGGCATACCGGGACGGCCCGCCGGTTAACTCCCGGAATGTGATCCAGTTTTCCTGTACAGGCTTACCCACGCCGTTCAGGATGTAATTCAATGCAGGTACTGCCATATATGCATTGATATGAACTTCAGTGGAGATATGGCCATGGATATCAACGCTGAAATTTTTACCAAATACCTTGATGGTCAGTTTATTGCCGGAAAATCGGGCGCCCAGACGTTCTGCTGCCTGGGAAAGATCCGTCCGGGATATCTTCTGCTTCAGCGCTTCAATGGCTTCTGCTTTGTATTCATCAACGGTATTGGGCTTATCAATGTCAACGCCATACCGGGCAATCACTTCTTTATCAAGATAAGGACAGGCATGGATGGGTTTTCTACCCTTAAACACGGCCACGGCAAATGCCATGCAGGTCTTTTCATTACACTCTCTGCAATTAGAACCATTGAGCAGCTTATAAATTTCCATGGGATTATTGATATGTGACATTCAACCATATTCCTTTCTCAGATTTTATCTGAATTGTATCATTCATTAATAAATTTCAATTATCATTGCATCAGGTATTCCTAGGACAGGAAACGGCATTTTGTCAACCAAAATATAAAAAAGCGCCCTGTTTTTTTTCTATGATTTGATGGTTGCCAAAGATTCAGGCAGGTGGTATTTGAATACGGCAGCCCCCTCTAAATATGAGGCATTTTAGTTGAAAACCCGCACAAAGGAACCAAGACTTTTATTTGATTTTTTGGTCCTTTGTGTCTTTGAGGCTTTGTGCGAGAATAAAATTAGAATTACTGATCGCCTGATTTTTATCTTGACAGGATCAGAACTCCTCTGGTACATCCACAAGATATTGTGCTTGTATCAAAGGAGGAATAATATTTGGGGAGTTAAGAATTTTTTGATACTTTGTCTACCCATAGAGCAAGATCTTATCCCTGTCCTTCGTGCCTGCATGCTCATTTTGTGTAAAAGAGAACTGTTTTATGGGAAAAATGATTTCTGTTTTCAGCTGCAAAGGAGGAGTGGGGAAAACAACGACTGCCGTTAATCTTGCGGCAGCTTTTGCGACTTCAGGTCATAAGGTTTTGTTGATAGATTGCGATCCCCAGGGCTCTGCAGCAATTTGTGCCGGACGGTTTACATCCCTTCCCAATCAAAGTCAGTGTACTGTCTTTGATGTACTCACAGGAACAGATAAGGCTGATACGTTTACTGACACGTGTCTCTCTCTGCTGAAAGTGATTACGTTTCCTGATGAATCTGTTATTGCCAGGTATAACAAATTTTCGAAAAATCGCCGTTTAACACTGTTTTCAAATATGGCGGCAAAACTTAAATTAAAATTTGACTACATAATTGTTGACAACAGCCCCGCAAATTACCCCATAACATTAGATGGACTGTCTGCATCTGATTCGGTCCTGGTACCGCTTCAATGTGAGTATCTGGCTTTTAAAAATCTTGCTCCAACTATGAAACTCCTTAAGTCTGTTAAACAGGACAATAATCCGAAATTAAAGTTATGCGGCATTTTACTTACCATGGTGGACAGGAGAAGTCTTGTTACCGATTCAATTTTATCTGCCGCAAGAACCCGTTTAAAATCCGGTCTGTTTAAGACATTTATACCCCAGAGTCCCCAATTGCAAGATTCTCCCGGGTTTCGCAAACCTGTTTTGGTTTACGCTCCAAACTCCCATGGCGCACAATGTTATAAAGCCCTGGCAGTTGAAATTATTGAAAAGAGTCAGACCCATAAATAACATAATTAGATAAGGAGATAACAAATGAGCAGTGAAGTCATCAGCCCAGAGGCAATCAAGTCCGTGTTTAGTGAAATGGCGGAACATGCCGGCGCAGGCGTGGATATGGATAAATTAAAAGAACTGCTGTTGAATGAACACCTCAGACAGCACATTGATAAATTCGATCTTTCCAACGGCAAAGTCGTTGTTAAAAACAACCAGGTGGTTCTGAAGTTTGACTGTCATGCAAACCTTACCATACCAGTGTATCTTGATCAAACCGGTCATATCATTTCCAGTGAAACCGCTCAAGAAACAGCGGAAGGGCGTAATGCAGATGAAAGTGGTCACATGCACCAGCATATTGATGATGCCGGGAAACATGCTGAACAGGAGAGCCGAGGATTTTAAATTCAAACCGGCTAAAGCAGCACTGATATCCCAAGCCTGAAAGCTTGGGACGGCGGCCTAAAGGCCACACGTTAACAACTCCATGGAAACAGGCAAAGGCAGACCCTTATGAGTAACAGCTGTATTTCTTCAAAACTCCTGGAACAGGCATTTGCAAAACACAAAAAACGCTCCCTTACCCTTAAACAACTCTGCAGCGCCTTACCTGTCAGTGAGCGCAAACGGCTGGGGCTTGAGAAAAACTCGGAAGTTAAAGAAATTGAGTCCCTTTTAAAGGGGATAGCCAGCCCATATGCCGTGATCAGAAAAGGAAACCAGGCATACATCATAGGGTCTCCTATAGAAGAACTGGTGGAAACCCTTATCAAAAGCAAACCCGGAAAAACCGTTGGTCAACTGGCACAGGCGCTTCCAGTTAAAAAGAGTGAGGCCATTTCCATTGCCAACCAGTTGCTGGAAGCAAAACGGCTGGGGGCCGTCATCAGTCCCAGAGAATTGGTGAAACTTTATCCTGCCCTGCCGGATCAGCCCGTTTCATCGCAACAGAAAGATACCCCAGGTGAGGAACCAGCGGCTATATCCGGTGACCCCGTTGCTGCTTTTAAATCGGCATATGATGATTTGATCAAAGGGAAGCGTCATGTTTACATTTATGCAATACGCCGTAAGCTGGGATGGACCCGACATGAATTTGACGAACTGCTCGACACATTACTGACCAAAGGCCGGGTAGCCGGATTTCCCGGTGATCCCAGCCGACTCTCTTCTGACCAGGTGAAAGACTCCTTCCAGGGACGGGACGGAGATCTATACATTGCTGTGGCCTGGCGGAGGTAATTCTTATGTCTGACCCGGAAAACGTATTAAACATCTTAAAGGAAACCAATCCGTTTTCTTCTTCCTCCGCAGGGAATCCCTGGGCGGACCGGTACCCGGATGTTCCCGGTCTGGGAGAAGGCGAGTTTCAGGACGTCCTGAAGCTCATTGGCTATAAAGCACAGAATCCGGCCTCCCCCCATGCCGGACTGGTATTAGGCGATGCCGGAAGCGGTAAAACCCATTTGATCTGCCGCCTGTTCGATAACAGCCAAAACAGTACACAACCCTATTCCTGCGCCTATATTCAGCCGATCATTGACCACCACAAGGCGTTTCGATATCTGCTTCGGGAAATTGTCACCAGCCTGGTTCGAAAAAAAAATGAAAAAACGGATGTCAGTGTGTTTGAGAGGATCTCCGCCGGTATCCTCTCCCGGGTTTTCAAGGAAACCGCCGGCACAACAAAAAAGAAACTTCTTAAACAAAAACTTCTTAAAGCTGTGGAAATACTTGACAGCTCACCCGGCAATGTGTTCAAGCTGAATTTTCCCCAAAAAAGTCGGGATAATTGGGTTGAAAAAACAAAAACAGTTTTAAGTAACCGCCACCAGGATCTTGATCCTGAATTTCTCACTGTTTTTGTGCAGTATATTTTCTTTCCGGATCGCCGCATGAGAGCCATAAACTGGTTTAAGGGATATGCCCTCCCGGATGAAGATATCAAGCTGCTGGGGGTTACCGACCGAAGCCGCATGGAACCCTCAACACTGGAAGCCGAAGCCCAGGATATCCTTTTGTCATTGGACACATTGATGAACCAGTATACAGATCGCCCGCTGGCGGTTTTTTTTGATCAGCTGGAAAACTTACAAACCGACCATCTGATTCACAAATTTTGTCAACTGGTGTACTTTCTCTGTGATCAATGCCGTGCCATGCTGCCAGTGGCATTTTTCAGAGAAATCCTGTGGGACACAGAATTTAAACAGAAAATAGACAAATCATGCAGTCAACGCCTTGAAGCCAATCCGATTTCCATTTACGGAGCCAACAAGCAGCAGGCCATTGAACTGGTCAAATCCAGATTAGACCATGTCCTTGGCAGTACCCCGAGACCCCACGCGCTTTACCCGTTTTTTCCGGAGTATAAAGAGGAGTTTGATAAGATTTTTGCATACGGTGAGATATTTCCCAGGCAGGTATTGATCCGTTCAAACAATCTCCTGGGTAAAATTATTAACGGTACAGCAGGCGTGACAAAATCCGGACCAGGATCAGGAGACCAATCCATTGATTTGCCAGAAGAAATTGATCCCATCAAAATTTTACAGGATAAATTTGATTCCAATCATCAGGAGATTCTTGCCAAATTAGATGATTATCCTCCGGACGAAGGCCGGTTGACTCTGGCCCTGGAACAATATCTTAAAAATAGACCTGACACCGAAACCTACAGGTTTGAAGACCTGAAATGGTCGCCTGAGGACGTTAAATATATTGATTTGAGCGGCACCTTGATTCGTAAGGGCGGCAAGGAGGCTGATACCGTATTTATAGTTGATGTGGAATTAAACCACAGTTCGGTGCGTGCAAGCCTTAACCGCGGCATCAAGCATATGGAAGCCCACAACACCAAAGGTCGCGCCCTGTACATCCGGGACAGGCGCTGTAAGTTTCTGGAAACCTGGATAAAGACCAATCAATTGCTGGACAGGTTAAAGCAGGTAAACGGCGGCGCTGTTTTTCTCGATGATACCCAGGCTGCCCGCTGGTACGCCCTGGCAAGGCTGAAACACGATGTGGTGGCCGGTGATATTGCCGACCGGAAAGGCAGAACAATCGGTGAAGCCGAATACCGCAAATTTATCCGGGAAAAGGTCAATGGTGATGCTTATCCTTCTTTTAAAGCCATTGATCACTACTTTAAAGGAGAACCCATTGGAAAGACAGCATCTGAACCAACCCCTAAAGCCGAAGATAAGGCCCAGCCAAAGGCACCGGCTGACAGCGGTTTTGACTACAATGAGATCAGTAAAACCGCCATGGGTGTTTTGGATAAATCTCCAGCCAAGATGATGAAAGCACAGTTTCTGGCAGCCAAAGTCGGCAAAAAGCTTACGCTTTCCCCTGCTCTGGATTCAGACATGCTCCTGTCCGCATTGAACAAAGCTGGAAAAAGTGAGATGTTCAGCATTTATGGGTCTCCTCCCGGAGTTATCATCCAGTTGAGGGTAAGTAAGTACCATGGTCAAAGCTAATGTCACCGAGTGCCATCTCTGCCAGCGCTGTCCCCGGCTTTTGGCTTATCATCTGAGCGGGCAGAAGTCTGCCTGGACCGTAGGGCTTAAAGGCAATGGATTTTTTCCGGGCAATGATTTCCACAATCACATTGCAAAGCCTTTTTATCAAGCTCTGTCATCCAAAAAACCAACCAAACTAAAATTTGACCTGATAGAACTGCTGTCCAAAAAAAACAGAGATTTGACTGCCGGACTTCACGGCCTGCTCCAGGACCATTTGCTTGGCCCCTTTCTGGCCAGGAAAGCGGAGAAAATGAAATATGAAGCGGTATTGAGCCTTGGCAGGGGCGTAGAGTTGTGGACCAGGCATCTGACCGATTTTTTGAAAGAACAGATCACCAGCGATTCCAGGCCGGGGGAATCGCTCATCGCACAAATATTCTGCGATCCTGAAAAACTGATCACCGGCTCAACACGCCTGGAAGACGGTCGTTCTTTTCAGGTAAGCGGTAAATTTGATTCCCTTATGGTGGATCAGATTCGCAAAGAAGTGATTCTGGTTGAATTTAAAGGGTTAAAACCCCATTTCCATGATGAAGAGCTGGTACAAATCGGGCTGTATGGCTGGCTAATCCAGCAAAAAACCGGTATACAGCCAAAGGGGGTTGTTCTTTATCTGGATGAAAAGAATTCAGAGGTGGTTTATTCTGCCGGGGAGATGGCTCAAATGAGTTCCGGCCTTCCGGATTTGTTTAAAGTTGTGGCAGATGTTAAAGCGTCAACCCACCGGAAAGGCAAAGTAACCCTTCCACCGCCGTTTCAACCCTTTCTTTGTGACAGCTGTTTTTTAAACGGGTCCTGCGACCGGGACTGGGGACCTCGAAGAGAAACAGAGACCGGAACTGCTGCCACAAAGCCCTCCCTTCACAATCAACATGAACAGCGCCACAATGACCATGAACAGGGCGATATCGAAGCAGAAAAGCTGATGACCAAAGTGGTTGAGGTATTCAACGTCCTCAAACTGCCGGTTGAGCCGGAGGGCTTTATCCTGGGCCCCCGGCTGATTCGGATTAAAATCAAACCGGCATTAGAAAAGGGAACCACAGTCAAAAAAATCATGAACCGGGCGGAGGACCTGCAAGTGAGCCTGTCCCTGGATTCCCCTCCGCTGATTCAGGCCCATGCCGGTTATATCGGCCTGGATCTCCCCCGCCGGATCATTACCCCGTTGACTTTAGAAGAACTTCTTAAACGTGGTGCTGATGACCGACTGGATTCAGCCGCAGCGTTTCCATTGGGTATGGGCGTAGATGGTTCGGTGTTCTGGGCCGATCCCACCGAACCCAGCATGACTTCCATTCTGGTGGCCGGTACTTCCGGAAGCGGCAAATCCGTCTTTTTGCGGGCCGTTGTCATCGCCATAGCCATGACAGCAGATCCGGATCATGTTCAGTTTACGTTGATAGATCCCAAACGGGTTACCTTTACAGATTTAACCGATCTCCCCCACCTGAGGCGGCCGGCCATCACTTCAGAAACTCACAAGCATCCGATTGTTATGGATATGGAAGAAGCCTTTGTCGCATTAGAGGCCCTGGTCGATGAGATGGAAGAGAGGTATCGGAAATTTACGGACCATCAGGTACCAGATATCAACGCGTATCATAATCTCGGCCATCCATTACCCCACCAGGTAATCGTCATAGACGAATATGCCGACCTGATCACCGATAAAACATATAAAGCACAGACTGAAACCTGTATTCAACGATTGTGCCAGAAGGGCCGCGCCGCCGGATACCACATTATTCTATCTACCCAGCGTCCTGATTCCAAGGTGGTTACCCCGTTGATCAAAGCCAACCTGCAGCTCAAAGTTGCCCTTAAAGTCACCTCAGCAACCAACAGCAGCATTATTATTGACGAACCCGGGGCTGAGCGCCTCATTGGAAAAGGCGATATGCTTATCGGCGGTGCCTTGCCCGTCACCCGCCTCCAGGGAGCGCTGCCCACCCGCACGGAAATCCAAAAAGCATTAAACAGGAGGAAGCATTCTAAACCTTGATGATCGAGTGAAAGGAATATATGGTTAAAAAAGAAAGTGTACATCCCAGCACGCCTTTGATGCCCCTTGTGGCCAATAAAAATGGAGAGATATTTGAGCTCCCGGATTTTGGCGCAGTTGCAGCCCAGGGCAGAAAAAAAGTGCTCCTCACCAGAAACGAAACCATTGACATGCCCTATGGCAGTGAATTAATGATGCTTCCCGGTCAACGTCCCATTGTATTTGATTTTGACCACAACAGGTTTAAGACCCTGTATGAAAACCCCTATGCCCCTGAACAAGAGATTTTTCCTGTTGCGGTATTTAATTCTCCGGGCTTTGTCTCCCTTTACTCCCCTGCCTATGAAAGACACACAAAACAGCTTCTGCCGCTTTTTTCCTATGGGGCAGCTGCATGGGGGGAGGGGGGATTCAGATCCGCCGCCCTCTGTGTGGACAGAGAAAGACGTCAGGATTTAAGACTGATGCCCTGCGAGGGAATTGTTCAGGGCATTGAAAAAATGAGAATAAAATATCCAGACAACCGGCTGATGCGCCACATTGAAAAATGTGCCCTGGAATACGGGTGTCCGGCTGCAAAAAATTTTTTTCTCCAGCGGTTTGAAGCCCCTCTGCCAACGGCAAAGGCGTGCAATGCCAGATGCCTGGGCTGTATTTCCCTGCAGACCGACAGCAGCCTGGTGTCCTGCCAGGAAAGAATAGGCTTTACCCCGTCCCCCCATGAAATCGCAGAACTTTCCCTGGAGCATATATCAAATGTTGAAAAGAGCGTTGTGAGTTTTGGCCAGGGGTGTGAAGGCGACCCCTTAACCGCATTTCATGTGATTGAACCGGCCCTGAAAATCATCAGAAAAAACACAGATGCCGGCACCATTAACATGAATACCAATGCCGGCATGACACGTCACCTTGAGGCCCTGTTTGATGCCGGGCTTGACGGCGTCAGAGTCAGTATGAATTCTGTGAGAGAACCCTGTTATACAACCTATTTCCGGCCCCAGACCTATGAATTTAAAGATGTGGTCCAAAGCATTGATACAGCCGGTAAAAAAGGAAAATTTGTCTCCATCAATTATTTAAACATTCCCGGAGTAACGGATTCAGAAGCTGAATTTAATGCCCTTGTCTCATTTATTGAACATCACCCTGTAAACATGATCCAGTGGCGCAATTTAAACTATGATCCCCTGGCCTATGTCAAGGTCATGGAGCAGGCGGACAGCCCAGGCAGCCCTCTGGGCATGGCCCATATCATTAAAAGTTTGCAAAAAAAGTTTCCCGGGCTGATCCACGGCTATTTCAATCCGCCTGTAAAAGCAAATACAAGAAAATCCTTGATAATATAGAATCTCTTGATATAATCTATAGGCTTAATGGGCTGTGTGCAGTCCGCAGGCTAAAACCAGAAAATTTTATGGAGTTGATGCGCTTATGTGTCTGGCGGTTCCCTCAAAAATAGTGGAGATTAAGGATTCTGTTGCTCTGGTGGATGTGGACGGCGTTACCCGTGAGGCCAGTATTCTTCTGCTGGATGATGTCCAGGTGGGAGATTATGTGATTGTCCATGCCGGTTTTGCCATCAGCAGAATTGATGCGGAAACCGCTGAACTGACGTTAAAGGAGATGCGGCAGATGCTCTCTTTCCAGGACCAGGGAGCGGTTGACTATAATTCAGGCCAGAAAAATTATCATCAGCGGTGTGGTGCAGGGGGTGGGGTTCCGCCCTTTTCTGTATCAGATGGCAGCGCAGTATGGATTAAAGGGCGAGGTGGTCAATACCTCAAAAGGGGTGACTCTTTTTGTGGAAGGCCCTTTTAACCCGCCCCTGGATATCACCTCCTTTTGTGATGCTGTAAAGAACAACAGCCCTCCCCTGGCAATGATTGATGATCTGAATGTGGAAATCGTCAGTCCAAAAGGGTATGAGCATTTCTCCATTGGTGAAAGCCTAAAAATTTGATTCAGGCCGTTTTGCCCTTATTTCCCCTGATATGAGTGTGTGCAGGGACTGTATCAATGAGATGAATGACCCGGAAAACCGCCGTTTTGAATATCCGTTTATCAACTGCACCAATTGCGGCCCGCGGTATACCATTATCAGGGACATCCCCTATGACAGACCCAAAACCGCCATGTTCGGTTTTAAAATGTGCCCAAAATGTCAGCAGGAGTATGATGATCCAGAAGACAGAAGGTTTCATGCCCAGCCCAATGCCTGCCCGGTGTGCGGGCCCCATGCCTTTCTGGTGGACCGCAAGGGCCGCAGAATTGCCCATGGGGACAGCAGATCCCTGGATCTGGCCGCAGAATTTTTAAGCCAGGGGAAAATTCTTGCTGTAAAAGGCCTTGGCGGGTTTCATCTTGCCGTTGATGCATTGAATAAAAAGGCAGTAACAGAGCTGCGCAAAAGAAAAAAAAGACAGGATAAACCCTTTGCCCTGATGGCAGAATCTGCAGAAAATTTCATTTAACTGTGATTGATATCTTTGTTCAGGCAGCAGACCGGGTCAGCAGGCAAACCGGTATTAAAAAAGCCGTGCTGTCCGGCGGCGTGTTTAACAATGCAATTGTTTTAAACGGCATCTGCCTCGGCCTTGAAAATAAAGGAATGAGGGTGTATACCCATGAACAGGTCCCCTGCGGGGACGGCGGGATATCCCTGGGTCAGGCTGTTGCCGCCGCAGCAAACGTATTAAAGGGGACAGAACAGTGATTTTGAGGATTTTGAAATCAGTGATCAACGGTGGTCAAAGGGGTCGGGCTTCGGTTATTACGCTTTTGACAAAGGACTCTGTTTAAAGGCAAATTAAAACAAAAACGCAATAACCGAAGCCTGACCCCATCCCATGTCGGTTTTTCAGACACGGCATCATAACGGTGCTGCCGGACAATATTACCCTTTTGTTGGTGTGCATTAAGTTATTCGTTTTTATTGTCATTCGACTTCAGCATTTTCTTTTGTTTTTGTTTATAGTATTCAAGAAGGCGTTTCGGACTATGCTCGAATTTTGCTGAAATTCTTTTTTTTGTTTCCCGTATTTCTTTTACTGTCGCATTATATTCCATTTTATTCCTCCATTATCTCTAATGGTGTAATAATTTCAGGTGTTGATAATCTCAAACGACCGTTAATTCGGCGAATATATTTTTTCTTGCTGGCATTTGCCAAATGATTGCAGTTCCATGTAAGCAGGTAATCAACTTTATGGAATGAAGCAATGGCAAGATGCAATGCATCTCCCACAACATCCTGAGGCATAAGATAATTTGCAATATATACTTCAACGATTTCTTCAATTTCATCATTAATTTCTAAATAATCTATTCCGGAAATAAGAGATATCTTTTCTTCCTTTTTTGGATAATCTCCATTTTCCAGTTCATCTAAAACTGCGATTGAAATGAAGCATTTATAGCTGTCTTTTCTTTTATCCCACCACCGTCGAGTCCAATCCCGCATTGCTACACATTCAGCATCTGTTCTTGTTTCGTAGTAAAAAGACGGAATAGTTGTTTCAATATAAACAGTTGACTTCATATATTATCCTGTTTTGATATTTCTGTCTGATGCCATTTTTATTAGTCTCCTTTAAGGTTAAAACCCCCGCCTTTTAGGCGGGTAGCTTTAGCTATGATCTTTGCGTGCTCGTGCTCGTGAACGTAAACGTGTTCGTTAACGAGGTTGACATAATTTTGTAAGCATTGAGACTATACGGATAAGTAAGGCTTTGCCTTGCTTAAAGGATTGTATATCATCAATTTTTAACA
>JAYEJJ010000228.1:0-2351 GCA_034660495.1 Thermodesulfobacteriota bacterium
CGGTTTAAAAGATACTGGCATAAAAGATTGAGATCTTCCGGGTGTTCCCGCAGGGGCGGCATGGTTATGGTGACCACCTGAAGCCGGTAGTAAAGATCTTCTCTGAACTTGCCTTCACTCACTGCCTTTTCAAGATCCCGGTTGGTAGCTGCAATAATTCTGACATCAACGGGAATGTATTCTTTGCCCCCAAGCCGTTCAATACTGTTTTCCTGCAGAAGCCTTAAAAATTTTGCCTGAAGGGCCATGGGCATATCCCCTATTTCATCGAGAAATACCGTGCCCCCTTTGGCCTGTTCTATTTTACCCATCCGCCTGTAGGAAGCCCCGGTAAACGCCCCTTTTTCATATCCAAACAATTCACTTTCCAGAAGGGTTTCAGGAATGGCAACACAGTTGATAATAATAAAAGGTTTTTCAGATCTCATGGAATATTGATATACCGCCCTTGAAGCCAGTTCTTTACCGGTTCCTGATTCTCCTCTTATCAGCACAGTGGCATCCGTTGACGCCACCCTTCCAATGGCCTTGTATATGTCCAGCATTCTGCTGCTGGTTCCCACAAGCGCTTCTCCCGAGCCAAAATCCATATCTGAGGAAAGGGGGTTGACCTGGACGCTGGAAGACATGCAGCGGCCGGCCTCCAGGGCTTTTTTGATCAGAGAAAGCATCTCAGGTATATCAAAGGGTTTATAGATATAGTCATAAGCCCCCTTTTTAATTGTTTCAATGGCAGTTTCTGTGGTGCCGTAAGCGGTGATAATAATGACAGGCAGTTTGGGAGAGGTTTTATGAATTTCGTCAAATACATCGATACCGTTCATATCTGGCAGGCGGATATCCAGAATAACCAGATCAGGCTTTATTTCAGAGGTTTTTTCAATTCCCTGTCTGCCGGAATAGGCAGCAGCAGTTTCATAGCTGTCCTGGCTTAAAATTTTTGTAAAACTCAGGCACAATTGTTTATCATCGTCAATGATCAGTATCAGCGCCATTTTCTCCCCTTGTCACCGGCAGGTGAATGATAAATTTGGTTCCTTTGCGCTCCGGACCCGAAGAAACCATAAGTCTGCCGTTATGTTCCTTTACAATTCTTGCTACAATACTCAGACCAAGGCCGGACCCCTCCTCTTTTGTGGTGAAAAAGGGATTGGTGATTTTTTCTATAATATTATCAGGTACCCCCGGTCCGGTATCCTCTATGGTAAGTATCACATATTCTCCTTTATCACTGCTTTTTTTCCAGGTTTCAGATACCACGATTCTGCCCTGGGTCTCCATGGCTTCACAAGCATTGGTGATCAGATTTACCATGGCTTCCTTTATTCTGTCCGGATCCACTTCCACAGCGGGTAAATCAGGCTGAGCATCATAGCGGACCTCAACATTGTATTTTTTCAGCCGGTATTCCAGAAGGGTCAGCGTAGAATTGATAATGGTATTGATACTGCATTTTTTCAGGCTGAGTTTGGGCGGCCTTGCAAATTCCAGAAAACTCTGCAGAATTTTATCTATCCGGGAAATCTCTTCTGATATGACCTGGAGGTCATCGTTCTGTATTTCCGTCAGTTCCAGGGAGCGGCTCAAGGAAAACATTCTCATTTTAATGGAGGTGAAGGGGTTTCTTATGGTATGAGCCACACCAGCGGCCATTTCTCCTACCATTCCCATTTTTTCAGCCTGGACAAGATTTCTGCGGCTTTTGGTCAGTTCATCATGGGTAGAGTCAAAATCCTTCATCATGCCTTTCAGGGACAGGCTCAAGGAAACCACTTCATCTCTTGAGCTTTCCTTAAGGGAACTTCCTGTTTCCAGGGCAAGTCCGCGTATCGGTTCCAGAATATGTCTGTAAAGAATATAAAAGAGCAGAGTGCCTAAAATCATAAAGAAAAAGATGGCAACACTGGTTATCATTCTTAAATTTCTGGAACGGACAGTATTGATCTGTTTTGTTTCCTGCATGACAAGCCACTGGTTTACACTGAAATTGCGGCAGTGTTCCAGGATATTAAAAAAAAGGTCCCGCTGTTTTTCGTGCAGGGTGTATAAATTCTGTTTTGTTTTATTGGTTTTGTATTTTTCAATCAGTCTGGCCTTTGCCAGAATATACTCTTCATATTCAGAAGCAATCCGGTCAACATCTTTTTTCTGCTGATAATTAAGGGGCAGGGCCGATGCTTTTTCAAGGGTTTCTCGAAAGACCGCACGGTATTGATCCAGGGCGTTTAACCAGTTTTCATCACCGTCAACAAAATAATAGGTTAAAAAGCCCTTCTGGTTTGCCAGGGCCAGTTCCATTTCCTGGGCAGATTTGTACAGCACCATATCTTTCTGCACCATGGTAGTAAAGA
>JAYEJJ010000229.1:0-37661 GCA_034660495.1 Thermodesulfobacteriota bacterium
CACTCAATAACTCAATACATAAACTCGGTTATCAAGTTTTTATGGAAGAGCCGATTAAGAGCCCCCAGCGTTTGCCTGTCAGGAACATTGAGTACCAAAGGAGATCAGACTTTTTCCCTGCCAGGCGTTGCGACAATCAAGCTGTTTGAGGACCAGTGGCCGCAGTTCCTTGATTTTTAGCCTGGCAGGGAAAAAGTCCTCCGTTGTTCTCGTTTCTGACAGGCAACCGCTGGGGGCGGCGGTATTCAAAAAACTTGATGATCGAGATAAAGGAGATCCTGTATGACAGAATCTACCATGAAAAGACTATCGTTTCTGGATCGGTATCTTACCCTATGGATTTTTCTGGCCATGTTCATTGGTGTGGGCAGCGGGTATTTTCTGCCGGATGTGAAAAAGTTTATCAACCGGTTCACCGTGGGCACCACCAATATTCCCATTGCCATCGGCCTGATTCTGATGATGTATCCGCCCCTGGCCAAGGAAGGTGAAATATGAAAAACTGGGATTTATGTTCAGAGATGTCAAAGTGCTTGGCCTCTCTCTGGTGCAGAACTGGATCATTGGACCGATTCTGGTGTTTGTGCTGGCAGTGACCTTTTTATCCGGATACCCGGAATATATGGTGGGGCTGATCCTTATCGGCCTGGCCCGGTGCATTGCCATGGTGATTGTGTGGAACGATCTGGCCCATGGGGATACGGAATACTGCGCTGGTCTGGTGGCATTTAACTCTGTTTTTCAGGTGCTGTTTTTTTCGGTTTACGCTTATGTGTTCATCACCATTTTGCCCCGATGGATGGGAATGGAAGGCATGGTGGTGGACATTACCATCGCTCAGATTGCCGAAAGCGTGTTCATCTATCTGGGTATACCGTTTATTGCGGGTCTTTTGTCCCGCATAATCGGTTTGAAAACAGTGGGCGCCGAACGGTATGAAAATGGATTTATCCCCAAAATCAGCCAGATGACCCTGATTGCCCTGTTGTTCACCATCCTGGTCATGTTTTCCCTCAAAGGCGACTATATTGTCAAGCTGCCCCTGCATGTGGTTCAAGTGGCCATCCCGCTGCTGATTTATTTTGTGCTGATGTTTTTCATCTCTTTCTGGTTATCCAGAAAAGTCGGGGCCACCTATGAGCAGACCACGACGCTGTCTTTTACAGCGGCATCAAACAATTTTGAACTGGCCATTGCCGTTGCGGTGGCGGTTTTCGGCATTAATTCCGGGCAGGCCTTTGCCGCGGTGATCTGTCCCCTGGTGGAGGTGCCGGTGCTGATCACGCTGGTCAATGCGGCCCTGTGGATGAAGCGCAAATACTTCCCCTATGCGCTCAATACGCCCAACGGGGTCTGCCACGTCACCTGCAGGCTGCGGTAAGAAAAAAATATTCTGATCGGGTAAATTATGATTTAAATTGTTCGATAAACCATGCCTTTGTAACTCGGTTATCAAGTTTTTATGGAATGGCCGATTAAGAGCCCCGAGCGGTATTCAAGAAACTTGATGATCGAGTGTAAGGAGATTTTTTATGCCCCCTTTTTGGGAAAAAACGCGTGTCTTTTTCAGTCTTATGCTTTTTATAATGGGCTTTTGTCTTTCCCCTGTAATTGCACAGGAAATCCCTGCAGCCAGGGTGGAAAACACAGCAGAGACAGCCCTGCAGTCCAGTCGACTGGTGGTCACCTATTTTCACACCACCTTTCGGTGTCCCACCTGTCACAGAATAGAAAATTATTCAAACCATGCCATTCATGCCAATTTTGAAAACCAACTGCAATCCGGCAAAATTGTCTGGCAAGTGATTAATGTGGATAAACCTGAAAACAAACATTTTATCAAGGAGTATCAGTTGTACTCCAAGCATCTGATCGTCTCGCAGGTAAAAGACGGCAAAACAGTTCGGTGGAAAGATCTGAAAAAGGTCTGGATGCTGGTTCGAAGTGAAAAAAAATTTGAAGATTATGTTAAAACCGAAATCAGTGACTGGTTAAAGGAATAACTATGGAATTTGGCATTGCGCAACTATTTTCCGTTGTATGGCTTGGCATCCTGACATCGATCAGTCCGTGCCCCCTGGCCACCAATATCGCCGCCACCACGTATATCGACAAGCAGATTAATTCGCCTCTTGTGGCAGTCTCGGCGGCCGTTGCCTATACCATTGGGCGGATGGTCACCTATGTTTTGATCGCCAGCGCCATTATCTCCGGTTTGATTTCCATTCCGGGCATGTCCATGTTTCTTCAGACGCATATGAACAAGATTCTGGGACCGGTTTTGCTGATCACGGGATTGCTTATCCTGGAACTGGTGCCCTTGAAACTGCCGGTAATGCGCCTGAACACTGAGATGCTTAAGCGGATGAGCGACTCCGGCATGCCCGGGGCCGTAGCCTTGGGGGTTTTGTTTGCTCTGGGATTCTGCCCGGTGTCCGCTGCCCTTTTTTTCGGCGGGGTCATCCCCATGTCCCTGGAATTGGAGTCCCGGTTTTTTCTGCCGTTGCTCTATGGTATCGGCACTGCTGCACCGGTCATTGGGTTTGCCGTGATCGTCGCCTGCAGCACGCGCTTTGCTGGATTGTTTTTCAACCGGCTGGCCGAGTTTGAGCGCTGGTTTCGCCACCTCACCGGCTTGGTATTTGTGCTGATCGGCGTGTATTTTATTTTGAAATATATTTTCAGGGTGATCAATTTTTAAAAAAACCAATGCAGAGGGAAACACGTTATCCTTCATGCAAGTGCGTTTGTTAAATTTTAGACCTTCAGGGAAAGGAAGACGTGCTCTCCTATATTAACAATTAGACTCCAATAGATCCGTTGCAGGTATGATCAGATCGTCTGTTGTGGGGGATAAAGGTTTATATTGTCTGTTGAGAGCACTCTGGTTTTTCCCTTGAATCAGAACTATTGTCATGGTTTATCTGTTGTTTGAGCTGGAAGATCATCAGCATCTATGGTATCAAATGTTAATATATTAGGCTCTGAGTTGAAACTATTCTTCCAGGTTTCAACTACATCTGTAAAGTGAAGATAAACCACTTTTCCCTCTTCTACCAATCCTGCCAACTGATCAAATTGATCTGTTAATTTCGAATGATTTGATGCATTAAAAATAATTTTTTAAAGTCACTTTCATGGTGCATGAAGTGCACACCTAATGTTAAGATATCAGGTTTCCAGATAAAATCAGGATATTGAAGTCCCTGTTCACCATTGTCAAATCTGATATACTGTGTCCCAGTAAAGGCTTTCATCGGCAGTGCCGTTGGCCTGAGAATCCGTTCCAAAATAAAAAGAGTATGTCCCCTTTGGGCAGGAGTTTATATCAAGGATAGCAATATCTGAAAAATCAAATAAGTGGCCCTGATAGGATATATTAATTTCGGGCAGCCAGCATCCCGATACTGCATCATAATGATAAAACCCATCATGGGTCTCGGCAACGATCCACCAGTCGCACTGCGTTTCATTGGCCTCGGCATCAAGACTGATTTCAATGGTAAGACCGTCATCCGGTGTTAGGTTTAAAATGTCTTCAGCTTCATTGGCTTTGATATCAAGGGAAACGGTCCTTCCTGTCAATGGATACTGGAGGATAAGTATTAAGATCGAAACAAACATCCAGCTTTTGATTTTTAGCAATTCCATTGGTTTTAAAATGCGGGGTTTATTTTTTTGAGGATTCATGAAGCGCTGACTCCTGAAATTATTAATTGGCATTATCTCTCCAATTAACGTAAATATCGTACATTTGAGGTATTGTTTTCCATTGCACCCTGCCTGCATCAATGTAAGGCTGAATTGCACTCAGCCATTCATGGGCAAAGGACTCCGGCATTTTTGTGCCAAAACTCCAGCCTGCGTAGGCAAAGTTCGGCTGATCCGGATCAAGATTTTTCAGGGCAGTTTCAAGTTCCTCGATGTAAAGGGTCACATCTTCACTGTCAAAAGCAGGCTTGCCTTTATAGTCGGGATCAGCGGCTTTCTCGGCCATAAACGGAAGCCCTTCAATGGCCGAGGGAATAAAAACAAGCTCGCCGTCATCATGGTTCTGGGTCCATGGTTCTCCTTTTTTTATGGTCCAGGGGTGCAGTCTCTTTGTCAGTGTCGCTGGATAGGGCTCGTGACAATCTGCAGGGCTCAAGCAGGATAAATATTCTGAAGGGATCTTGTCTTCAGGCAGGGACATCAGACACCAGGTAACACCTCCAGTTACAAACGAATATCCAGCTTCCACAACTGCGCTCACCCAATCCAGCGGGGAGCAGTATCCTGAGACATGACGGACGGATACGCCCTGTTTTTCAAGCTTTTCTTTCATCCTTTTTATAAATATGGACATATCCTGCCAGGTGTCACCCTCATCCGGTACACCGCCTGCATCCGCATGGACTCCCACGGCATGCCCTCTGTCTTCTATATCTTTAAAATAATAATCATTTCTGTTATCACAGGCTTTTACCGGCTCTTTCAGTTCCAAAGTAAGCTTGGCATTATACTGATCAAAAATATCTGCAAGTGAGATAATCTCTGATTTGTATGTATCGTAAACCGTATCATTATCCAGAGGATATCCTTCCAGGTGAACCATAAGGCCAATGTAAAGAATGGGATCATTCAAGTCAGATTCAATACGAATGGATACAGAATCAAACCAGGTCGCATCAGGTATTCCGTCTGAATTATCATCCACAGCAAAATAAAGGTAATTATCACCCTTGGAGAGGGAAGGAGAGGGGATTTGAGTTAAGGCAAGATCCACCAGCGGCATGGCAATACATCGCTGAATTCCATCCGTCCAGATTAATTTTTCGTTATCAATTACAAGGGATTTCCAGCCTGCCGGGGTATAAGCAGCAACCCACCAGTCAGCATTTTGAACGTCAGTGTCATTTGCGTTCAGGCTCAGTGTTATTGTAAAACTATCAGTTGAGGTTACAATAAGTAAATCATCTGAATTGCCGGCTTTAATATCCAAATCCGCCGCTGTTTGACAAAACGCAATAGAAACTATAAAAAAGGATGCAATACACCATGCTGTTCCAAGAAAAAATTTGACCATACAAGCCTTCCTTTTTCAGTATGGGTAAGGGTGAACGGGTAAAGCAATATACCCATGGGAGCGAAAATGGAGAACAATATGTATATTATGGGATATGTAAAAGTTTTTTTGGATTTTGTCAAGATATAGAAAAAAATGGTCCTGATTTAAACAGATTTCTGATTAAAAATGAGAATGAGATGAATCAAGAGAGATGAATCAGGGGGTTAGATTGAAGTATTCAATGATTCTGGATTTGATGTCATCTCTGATTGTTCTGACCTGATCCAACTTTTCTTTGTATGTGCCGTCCACTGCTCTCGGTTCCGGAAACGGCCAGTTTTCTCTTTTCTGGATGCCGGGGAAGATGGGACAGTTTTTATCTGTTTCTTTATCGCAGACAGTGATAACATAACTGAAAAGGGCCCCGTTTTTTACCAAATCAAAGACAGCTTTGGGTTTGTTATGGGAGATGTCAATATTTTCTTCCTTCATCACTTTTATCACCAGGGGATTAACAGCATCATGCGGTTTTAACCCCGCGCTTGTTACCTTGAATTTGTTTTTACCCAAGTGTTTGAGGTACGCTTCTGCTATCTGGCTTCTGCCGCTGTTATGGCCGCAAACAAAAAGTACTTTTTCCATTTTCCCCCCTTCCAGGTAATGAATTCAAGCTGTTGACCGGTCCAGTATTGGGTGTTGCCCTTTGGTCGCATAGTTTCAATGTATTAAAAAAATTTAACATAATCAGGTTAGCAGATTGTTTGCACAGGGTTAAGATTCAATTAGATGTCAATTTGTCAATTTTTTGGTTATGCCGGCGCTGCATTTTGTTATGATGTATCAATCAGCAACGTTTGGGATATATCGGGTTTTTGCATGGAACTGATTTTATAGAAGGTTGTTTTTTTAAACTTTTTATCTGTTTTAGACAATGGTGTTAAACGATCCCCTTTTTACTGCTTTCCACCCATGACGGATCAGTGTTGCGCCCTGCAATGATCTGATTCCATAAAAGGGCTTATTTTTTTATTTGGTGATAAATTTCAATCTTTTTTCAGTATAACACGTTGATATAATTGTTTTTTTATCTGTCGGCACAAGATATGCTTTACTATAGATAAAACGTCAATGGTCCTAGGATCAATTTATCATTATTTATCATATTTTGGAGGGCATCATGGGATTAACAACTTTTTTTGCGATGGGAGTGGGGGTTCTCTCTGTTTTGATCTGTGTTGACAGATTTTTTTCAACTGTGCGTCCGTCAGAGCGCAGCTATGTTTCCCAGGGAAAGCGGATTGACTGGTACTGCTTTTTTTCTCCGGATACGCTTACCGGCGAAAAGCGGCGGAAACAAGATCAAAAGAGAATAAGAGACCGGAAAGTATACCGGCAGCCTTTGGAAGAACAGAGACCGATGCTCAGGGCTTAATCATGGAGATGGATCAGAAGACAACGGGTTCTGCCCTGTCAGATTGAATATCGATCATGTCTGGCAGGGCAGCAATTTGTTTTATAAACTGAATATAGGCGCAGCGATTTGTTTGTGGTTCTGACAGATTCTACTCCAGGTGGAAGCGTTTTATTTTCCGCCACAGGGATATCCGGTCGATTCCCATGAGTTTGGCAGCCTGGGTTTTGTTCCATCCGGTTTTATTCAGTATCCATTGAATATAATTTTTTGGCCTTGATCATCGTTTCGCCCAAAGGGGTCAGGCTTTTCTTATTCGTCGTTATCAAACAATGAACACACACTGCATAGATAGTTAAGATAATGACAATAAGGAAAGCCTGACCCCACCCTGGATGGACAATTGTATGATCAAGGCCAATTTTTTTCCTGATCCTCCAGGGTAGGGATTGTATCTGTGTAGTCTGCCCGGTAGGTTTCCACGGACATATTGCTAATATAGTCTGGAAGGGCTTCTGGAAAAATCGTTTCTCCATTGGTCATGACCACAGCGCCCTCAATGACATTTTCAAGTTCTCTGACATTTCCCGGCCAGCCATACCGGCAGATAAGATCCATGGCATGGGGATCAATTTCCTTGATATCCTTGCCCATGGTCTGATTTTTTTTTCCGAGAAAATGATAGGCCAGAAGGGGGATATCACCGCTGCGGCTGGACAGAGGGGGAAGCTGGATGGACACCACATTGAGTCGGTAAAACAGATCCTGACGGAAATGTCCTTTTTCCACCTCATGGTTAAGGTCTCTGTGGGTGGCGGCAATGAATCTCAAGTCCACTGGAATGGTCCGGGTGCCGCCCACCCTTAAAAACTCCTTTTCCTGGATCACCCTGAGTACTTTCACCTGCATGGCCTGGGGCATGTCTCCTATTTCATCAAAAAATACAGTTCCTTTATCTGCTGTTTCAAACAACCCTTTTTTTGTTTTTCCGGCGCCTGTAAACGCTTCTTTTAATGCAATGTTTTCAAGCTGCAGATTTCTTTTTAGCAGGGCTTCCTGAACGATCCGTCTGACCTCATCAATTTTGTAAGGCTTGGCCAGGTAATGATAAGCCCCTTTTTTCAGCGCCTTAACGGCTGAATTGACTGTGGCATATCCTGTGATCAGAATGACTTCAGTATGGGGCTGGCAGGCCCGGCTTTTTTCAAGGACCTGGATGCCGTCTACCTTGCTCATTGTCAAAATCTGAAATTGCAGATGCCCTTGGTTTGTCAGGGGTAACAGGATATTTGAACAGAAGTTTTAAAACGCTTTTGAATAAAGGGGTTATCCAGTATACTATTCCTGAAAAACCCCAAAGCCGCCTGCAAAAATATATGCTGACGGAAAAATGATTTTATTGGAACAGAATTGTTCAGCTTTGAAACTGTTTTGAAATCGGCTGAACTCTTTAGGTGACAGATTATTTGTCCTGTTCTGCCTGGTTGATTTTTTCCCACAGATGCAGGGCCAGGCTGAATTTTTTTTCCAGAACAGCGGCAATGGAAAGCAGCTTTGCCCCGTCTTCAGAATAATAAAGGGACACTGACCGCCGGGCATGGTAGAACATCTGTTTAAAATTATCTGCCCTGTATGCTGCTGCAGCCCTCTGTTTGTGCTCAAACGCACTGTTTTCAATGTTCAGCAGGGGACCGAGGTCTGTTTTACATCTGTAGCAGATTCGTTTGTTTCTGTATTTTGCATTGCATGCAGGGCATTTATCCATTTCCACCCTCCGGGCAGACCCCTGTTATGTTTGGAATTCTTTTATCATGTATTGCGCCCGCCAGGGGATGATCCTTATTCAATATAAAACAGGATATCTTCAAGTTCTTCCCCGAGTAGAAAGGCTTTTTCTTTGTCTTTGGCAGTAAAGGCGTTATTAATGTCTTTGATCAGCCGGTCGATTTCTTCCTGATCTTCACTGGAAGCATCGGCTTTCAGCGATTCTGCCCGTTGAATGATATCAAGCAGTTCCTCTGGCAGAGAAGCAGAAGCATCGGTTTCTTTTTTTTCCTGATCAGGAGGAGATGTTTTGCTCCACAGGGCGTTTATTTTATTTTTTGAATCAGCCAGGGATTTGTCCGAGAATTGAGAGAAGGCGTTTTTAATGACTTTTTTCAGCTCTTTTCCAGTGGCTTTTTCCAGGGCATGGATTTTTAAAATGCCGTTGATGTCCAGTTCATATTTTATGATGATGGTGCTGTGGGCAGGCAGTTTTGAAAGCTTGAAAAAATATTCGCCGATCAGAACATTTTCCAGTGCATTATCGCTTTCTCCCTGGTAAACTTTCAGTTCTGCGCCATCCTGCTGGTCAAAAACAGTACTAAAGGCATCGCTTTTGGCTGTTGGCAGCTTTGAATTCCTTTTGATCATGGGAACAAATTTATGGGGGGAAAATTCTCCGTTTATTTCCCCAAGGGCTGAAATGCCAAATGTGTATGGCGTTATATCCACCAGAACCCCTGTGGAATCAATCCCCATTTCCCGTCCCGCCTGGATGGCAGCACCCAGTGCCACGCAGAGGTCCGGATCGATCTGCTGGCTCGGCAGCATTTTGAACTTTTCTTCAAGCATCTGGGAGAGTTTGGGAATTCGGGTGGAGCCGCCCACAAGAATGATTTTATCCAGATCAGCAGGCAGCATGGATGCATCGGCAAGGGCCTTGTTTACCGATGTCATGGTCTGATCCAGGTAGTCCTCAATCATATCCTCAAACTCATGTCGTTGGAGTTCATAGGAGAGATGCACATCCTCTGACCCGTTTTTGTACAGATAATCCTCTTCTATATTTGCATAGGGAGCACTGGAGAGTTGAATTTTTGCCTGTTCAGCTGCTCTTCTGAGCCGGGCCATGACGCTCTTGCTGTCTGCCACAGAGCAGTCAAATTCATCCTGAATATAGCTGACCAGCATTTCCTCAATTTTTTTGTCAAAATCATCACCGCCAAGGTGGTTGTCGCCGGTGGAGGCAAGCACTTCCACTACCCCGTTCTGAATTGTAACAATGGATACATCAAAGGTGCCGCCTCCAAGATCGTATATCATGATATTCTGGTTTTCCGAGTTGTCGGATTCATAGGCCAGGGCGGCGGCAGTGGGTTCATTGAGGATTCTGACAACGGTCAGTCCTGCAATTTCACCGGCTTCTCTTGTGGCCATACGCTGGGCATCGGTAAAATAGGCCGGTGTGGTGATAACCGCCTTGGATATGGGTTGGTTGATTACTTTTTCGGCCCTTTCTTTTAAATTTTTTAAAATAAAGGCGGATATTTCCTGGGGGCTGTAGGAGGTGTTGTTTAAAAGGAATTCTATGTTTGAGCCCATGGCTCTTTTCACTGACCGAACAGTATTCTCAGGGTAGAGCAAAGCCTGGTTGGCGGCTTCTGATCCGGTAATTATCTTTTTTGATTCCGGATCAATACTGACACAGGAAAGCACGATGCCATTGTCATTGTCTTTTAAAATTTCTGCATTGCTGTCTATGATAAACGCAACTTCTGAATTTGTTGTACCAAGATCGATACCAATAATAGGTTCCATTTGGGTCTGCTCCTATTCTGCCACAATAACCTGGGCAAATTTTAACACTGTTTTTTTTTTAAAAAAACCGCATGTCACGGTTTCAATGACCTGTCCTTTTGAAAATCCATGGACTTTTCTGGTGTCCACGGCTTTCATGGTTTTGGGATCAAATTGGGCATTGTCTGTTTCAACAGGGTAAATGTCCATCAGGGCAAGGCTTCTGTCAAATCGTCTTAAAGCCATTTCATACCCTTTGGCAATGTTTTTCATCTCTGCCTTTCTGGATGTGAACAGGGTTCTTTTACAAGACAGGGAAAGGCTGGCCCTGTGTCCCCGGACCAGAGCATCCCTGACATCAAAAAAAAGAAAAGAACATTTTTTTTCACAATTGTTCCATATACTTTTTTCCAGCTGTGCAATATCCTTGATTTTTGTTTCAAAGAGCCGGGAGTTGTTTTCATAGGTGTCTGTATAGGACTCCAGCCGTTTTAATGTTCGGTGCTGCTCCCTGTTCTGCATTTTAATCTCCTGGCGGAGGGCTGTAAATTCAGACAGCAGAGAAAAAAGATCACAGGTATCAGGGGTTACATCTGTTTTTGACGGAAAATCCAGGTGGGTGTCAGACAACCATATTTTAAAATCAGCCAGGGCTTTTTTTTTAAAATCTGATCGGGAAAACGCTTTTTCACTTTTTTTTTCCATCCGGGTGGTCAGAACGTCAATAATCCATTCCATAACCGGCATGGTGACCCATATGTCAAATCGGTGTCCCATGTGTTTCACGGTTTTGATTGTTTTTTTTATCATGAGTATATGTCTTTAGATGTTTGCAGAATTTCCGTCAATGTTGTTTTTTTCTTTCTGGCCTTTACTTCTTTACCAAGTCTTCTAAGCTCTTCTTCATAATTAAAGGATTTCAGAGCAGCGAACATGCGCGTTTTTACACGGGTTCTTTTGTCCTTTATGGATTCATAGGCATTGTTGATGATGTGAAATCTGTCCGGTGCCTTTTCCGGAGGAAATTGTTTTACAAGCGCCAGATACCTGTCCCGGATCTCCTGATCTGAAGCATCCAGGGGTAGATCAAGGGTAATAAATGCATTTAACATATTAAAAAACCTTTTTACTCAAGAAAAAAAATTCTTGCTTCTTTTGACAGATTTAAATCAAATCGTTTTGCAAATTCATTAATAAATTCTATCATATCAACTGTTTCCGGGATTACCATAAGTTCTTTTTTAGCATTTTTGATTGTTCCTTTGGGCATTCCCCTGAGATCACAGTTATCTATTAGTTCTTCTGCCTGACTGACAATATCTTTGCTCATCATTTTTGCCATGGGTTTGGCAAAGGCGTCAGGGACACTGTCTAACATCTTGAACAGTTCAGACACAGATTCCATTCCTTCAGGAGACGGTATCATGTCAGGAAAAAAATCTTCATCAAAATCAGGAAGAAAAGGATCTTCCCAGGAAGGATCGATTAGTTCAATTATTTCAAAGTCAAAATTCTCCAAAGCCCTTCTGAACGGGCCGGTACTTCGTTTTGACAGGATGGAGGCGGCATTTTTCAGGATGGATTCTGTGTCGCTGTCGGCCATGTCGATAATTTCATAAAAAACAGAGGCATTCACCACTATTTTTTGGGGGTGTTTAATATTGGCAAGGGACGCGTGATAAAATTCCAGCCTTAGCTCCCTTGATTGATTGTTTCCGGCACGTTTCTCAATTCTATCAGAGAGTTCTTCGATAAAATGACCGCAGATATCTGGATAGATTATTTGATTGATCACCTGAATCAGATCCCCGTCATCCAAACGTTTAAGAAGGCCTTTCAGGTTGTTTAAAAAAAGATTCAATACCTCTTTATGATTGAAAAGAAGCTGCCAGTCCTCTGGCATCGGCATTAACAGCGCAGCAGCTTCAGAGGAGGTCAATTCCTTGAATTTTTTTGTATCAAAGAATGAGGCAAGCTTGGCGTTTACCTTTTTAAGATTGTTTTTTTTGCCTGCCTTTTCAATATCACAAATCAGTATGGCAAGAATCCTGGCTCTGTTGAAATTTGAAAACGTTTCCAGCTTGAGCTTTAATACTTTTATCGGTATTTCAGGTTTCTCAACTATTCTGCAGAGGATTTTTTTTTCTTCCCTTAACAGATTGCAGTTTTTTGATTTAAAGGTATCTGCTTTTTCAAGGTCCTTCCATGCCAGGTGAAATTTCTTTTTCCCGATATTTCTGTCTGCTGATATAAGCAGGGAAAGAACATGTTTGTCAAGCACCCGCTGGTCATGGGGTGCGATTTCTTTTGCCTTTTTAAGTGTATTCTCGGCTTTTCTGTAGGCGTTTTTTCTATGATAAACCGTGGCAAGCTGAAGAAAGGGATAGGGATCAGTGGGAAATGCAGAGCACATCAAAATAAATATTTTTTCTTTTATGGTTTTGGCATTTCTGGACCAGTATGGCGTTTCTGCCACTTCCTGATATAAGGCTCTGTTTTGATTGTCAATGGATAAGGCGTTATATGCCGTTTCCAAAAGAATGGCACTGGTATTTTTTTCGGTTATACCCAGGATTTTTTTATCATGGGAATTCAGAGGACGGTAAGAATAGTTATAGTCGGTGTTATTGCGTATTGATTGTATAGTTGAAAAAACAGCCTGTGATTTTGCAATGGCTAATTCCTCAGGATCTGAAAATTCTTTTTCAGCCATTTCAATAAAACGGGCAGTATTAGAAAGCTCGTTATTATCAGGCAGCATAAAATTAATTTTAGATTTTAGAAATTCTGTTTTTTTGTTTATTAATTTTTCAGTCATTTCAAAATAGCTGTTTTGGATTCTGTTATCAGATAAATACAGGTCATTGCTCCAAATTGTTTCCACCAGAAAAGTAACCGCTTTTTCAGGGGATTCCGGGTATATGGATACGGCCAGTTTGGATATAAGAGCCGTGCATGCCGTGCTGTACGGTTTCTTTTCCATTTCCTGGATCAGGGACTCAACTTCCTGGTGCAGAATGAAACCGTTTTGATAGAAGACCGGCAAAAGGGGGTTGTCCGGTTTTACTTTTACAGCTGTGGCAGGCATGTCCTTTGGGGAGATGGTTTTAACTGATGCAAGCAAAACCTCAGCACTTTTGGAAAAAATAGAATTTTTGCTGATCATGGATAAGGCTTTGACCATGTCGGCATCATTGTCTTCATAAAATGCCACCATGGCCCTGCAGAACATGCGCAGATTGAAAAAGGGAGAAGAGCGCGGCAGCGGCTGCATCAAGTCTTTGGCTTTTTCCCAGTCTCCCTGGTTCATCAGGTCAACTGCCTTCTTTATCAGGTCTGCATCCCTGGCTAAAAAGGATAAATTATCCAGACTGTCAAGGGGGTACCAGCAGTTTTCCAGGGCAAGTTTTTCACCCAGGAGCTTTTTAAATTCAGGCGCGGGGCTGTGATGATCAAAAAAACGGCTGCAGTGTTCACAGGCCAGGCACGCATCACAGTTGCTGATTATCAGGGCAAGGGTTTCTTCTGTTATCTGGTCTGTTTTCGGCAGGTTTTCCATTGCCAGCTGAAATACCTCTCTGGCCTCGTCCATCATGCTTTTTTCTTTAAGCTGTTTTTCCCTGGCCAGGTAGGATTCAAAAAGGCCGGCTCTGATTCTCTCTTTCTGGACAGGGTCTTTGGCTTTTTTCAATGCGGATTTGAGAAATTGTACTGCTTTTATTGCATTGTTGGATGCCAGGTGATCACAGCCTTCTTTTTCAAGCTGGCTACAGTCCATGCCGGCTATTTTTTTGTGTTTTGTATTTTTTTTCTTTTTTTTTCCCATTTTTTTGCTTGTGTTGTTTCCTTCATCTGGCAAATAAAAAGTGATTAACTGGATTATTTCACTCCTGTCCATACTGGCATCATCATTTAGTTACAAATGGTTTTGTTTGACGCATTTTTTGGTGTCCGACAGGTCACAGCGGCTTTTAAAAATCTGATTCCATGATTTACACTAAATTCATTGAAATTTCAAATTTTTTTTACGGATGCCTGTAATTAAAATTTTATTCTCGCACAAAGCCTCAAAGACACAAAGGATCAAAAAATCGGCATCCTTCATATCAGCATAAAAGTACTTTACACTTTTTCAGTAAAACCACCTTTAAATTCAGAGCTCCTGACACCACAAACCTAATATATTGTTTTAACTGAAAATATTCAAATTTAGGATCGTAATTTTAAATGCATAAAAAAATCAGACAAATACCATATATTGTGCTTATTGTCTTTGTTTTTAAAAAAAAATACTATATATAGAAAATGATTATGCATTCAAAATTAGCTGAGGTCAGGAGTTCTGAAATTAAGGAATGGTTTCAGAAAGTGTAAAGTACTTATGAAGGATGCCAAAAAATCAAATAAAAGTCTTTGTGTCTTGGTGTCTTTGTGCGAGTTTTTTAACTAAACTGCCACGGGCAGACCGCTTTACAGCTGGTTCTGCCAGCAATAAAGCATGAAAGACCAAGTCGGTAACATGGACTTTCATATAACCCACATGATGCGCAGCATCACAACGAAAAATGAAAGCTGTTGGCTGAGTACTGACGGCTGATGGCTTTCATATAAAAAATACTTCATAATTAGAATTGCTGTATGGAGGTGGCTTTTTTTATTGGGGTATGGAATTTTTTAATCCGGTGGGAGTTTTGTGATTCGCTTAAAAAGGAACACATTCCCGCCGGTGATATTATGATCCTTGAGTTCTATTACTGCAGTGGTATACTGAACAATCCCGCCGCCAATAAGCCAGGCAGCAAGCAGGGGGATGCCCCCAAGGCTTACTTTGCCCAGGAAAACAGCACTGAAACCAAAAGTTGCTACTGCCAGAGCACCCAGCCCTGCCGGTCCAGGGCTTGCAAATGAATGAGTCTGTTCTGCCATAATCTTTCTCCTTAATCTTTAAGAGCGTTGATAGAATTGCGGTGCGCTTTTCTCTCACAATCTATCCTTGTTGGTTAATATTTTATTTCTGTTTAACTGATCAAGCGCTCAGTCACAATAAAATAATAAATTATTCCTTGTCAAGATAAAGATTACAAAGCAGCTATAATTTTTTTTGTGAATATCGATAGGGATGGATAATCTTTATTGGCGGGATTTTCAGCCTTATAAAAAAAAGGGTAAAAATCGTCAGCCTGGGATTTTAAACCGCCAGGCTGACGTTCTGGAAAAATTGTCCAGGGGGGGGGGGATATGACTTTATTTCAAAAACCCCTGGATGATCCGGTTGACAGCTTCGTCATGGTCAAGCCCCAGGCTCATGAGTTTCATGAGCTGGTCATTGGCAATTTTGCCGATGGAGGCTTCATGGGTCATCTCTGCATCCGGGTGCAGGGCCTTGAGGGCCGGTATGGTCTGGCTTTTTCCATTGTCCATGATAATGGCATCACATTCAATGTGACCATAGCATCTGGCATGGGCGGTTAGATTGACAAAAAAGTCCTGCCTGGAATCCCCTTTTACCACGGATCGGGAAATAATATTTGCCTTGCTGTCAGTACCAGAGAGTGTGATTTCATTTTTGGATTCTGCGGTCTGGCTGTTGTCGGTCATGACCCGTTCAGTCATGAGCAGCACGCTGCCTGCATCAAGAGCGGCCTCATTTATACGTTTTGCCTCGTCCACACCGCCCAGCTGGGTAAGCTCCATTTCAGCATGGGCATTTTTTTCCATAAACACCTTTGTGGTTGGATTGAGAATACGCCGGCCGCTTCCTTCTCCAATGGCCGCGTGTTTTTCAATATACTTGACTTTAGCTCCGGATTTGATCTGAAATTCATGGATACCGGAGTGTCCCTCGGATTCTGAGCTGCCGCAGTGTATGCCGCACCCGGCAACGATGGTTACATCTGAGTTTTCCCCTATGATGAAGGTGTTGTACACCACATCGTGAAGGCCTGCCTGGGACAGGATAACCGGGATGTGAACCGATTCATTTATTGTATTGGGCTTGATCCTGATAATAATTCCGTTGTTTTTTTCATTGGCTTCAATGTTGATGTTCGCCGACACCTCCCGTCCCAGAAGCTTTCCGTTTTTGCGTATATTATAGGCGCCTTTGGGTATGTCCTCGAGACCGGTAACGTCCTTTAAAATTTGTTTATCTATAGCATCGAGCATTGGTTTCTCCTTCACATGTTTCACCGAACGTGCAGACGCTTAAGTCTTCCAGTATGGGTATGGCGCCGTCCAGATTGCCGGTATAGCCGATTTTACCGTCCTTGATCAGCAGCAGAGTGTCTGCAGCGTCAAGAAAGGCTCTGTTGTGACTGACCACTATGGTTGTGGTATTGTTTTCTTTCTGCTCTTTTTTCAGCAGTTCCACCATGGGGCCGATGGTCCAGAGGTCAATCCCGGTATCGGGTTCATCATAAATTGCTACGCCGGGATTTTTGGCTATAACAGTGGCCAGTTCTATTTTTTTATTTCCCCGCCGGATAATTTGTGGTCAACCGGTTTGTCCAGAAAATCTAAAGAGCACACGCCTACCCGGGCAATCAGTTCCACCAGACGGTCTTCGTCATCTGTACCTGCAGCAATGGACAATAAATCCCGGAAAGTGGTCCCCTTGAACCGTGCCGGATTTTGAAACGCATAAACAATGCCGGCCTGGGATCTTTCATTGATCGGCATTCTGCTGATATCACGGCCATTGTACAGGATGCTGCCGCTGGTCAGTTCGTTTATGCCCATGATCAGTTTGGCAAGGGTAGTTTTTCCGGACCCGTTGGGCCCGGTGATGGCGTAGAATTTGCCAGGTTCAAATGTAAAGCTGATATCATTAATAATTGCCCTCATGGGTGAATCCTCTGAGGGGGACTCTAAGTGTGGTGCCTTGAAAACGACATTTTTCAGTTCCAGCATGGTCTGATTATTCCCTGTATTTCGGTTAAAAAAAGATTAAACGTAATTTTAGGATAAGATGTTGAATTTTGTCAATCAAAATGTAAAAAATATGGATTTCAGACATATCTGTTTATCTTATTATTTCCAGCGGCTCTTTGTTCTTAATCAAAAAAGGAATCCCCAGATTCAGCCTGAGGGATCAGTTCGTGTCCATTTCATGAATCATTGGGCTCTGATGAGCCGCTGAGCCGTATGCAATGGATCAGATCAGGGCTGTCTTTTTTACCCGGTCAATTCTTTTATGGATGCCATGTACAGATCAAGGTCCTGAAAGAAAATATCATTGTGGTTGGCGCCTTTGATTTTTACCAGTTTTTTTTCAGGGGCGGGACAGGCATCAAACAGGGCCTGTCCGTCGGAAAAGGGAATAATATGATCAAACTCAGCATGGATGATCAGGCAGGGCTTGTTCCACTTTCTGATTTTATCCGGGTTGTTGAATCCCGTTGTTTCCTTAAAACCAATGGCATCAGGGTCAATACCCAAGATTCGCAGCAGTTCGCCTGCACGGGCAAACCCGCTTTCAATTATCAAATTGTCAAATTCAGCGGGAACCCGGGCGGCAAGTTCCAGGGCCGATGCGCTGCCAAGGGATCTTCCCATGACCGTCAATGGGCCGGGAAACTTGTTTTGAACCAGCCATTGCCGGACAAATTCAAAAATGGTGCAGCTGTCCGCCATCATGGCTGTAACCGATGGAGTACCTGTGGACCGGCCGTATCCTCTGTAGTCTACCACAATAAAATTGATGCCTGCGCGGTTGTAGACCATGCCGAGGTCATCATAATCCGACACAATTTCTCCGTTGCCGTGAAAAAATAAAATAGTGGGCGCAGGTCTGTCCGTCATATGAAAACAGGCCCCAATAACCACATCTTCTGCCACTGGAATCATTACTTCTTTTTCCGACACAGGGGTTGATCTGTCAACGGGTCTTGGATGAAATATACGGGCCAGTACCATGGGATGATCCAGAAGCGTGCTGCGATTTTCTGAGTGGTCATGCATGATATCCTCCTTTCAGACTGAATTCATTAAGTGCTTAGTCTACAGGGCGGGGGGAAAGTCTGTTTTTTGATTCTTATCAACCAGGTTTTTATTTAATATGAGTATTATCATTTTTTTTCTTCTATAGCCATATCTTATTTAAAAGGGTATTTTGTATTGACAAATTGGTGTTGACCTAATAACTGAATCCCTTACAGCAAGGAAAGCAAATGAGATGTACTTTGGAGCAGATTTTTGTTTTTATGGAGGATACGGATGCGCCTGGAATGTAAGGGCTTGACTTTTACCTATCCTGAGTCTGATGCCATGGTGATTCAGGATCTGCATTTTTCCATGGATGGACCGGGGTTCCATGCGGTTTTCGGACCCTCAGGGGTGGGCAAGACCTCCTTTGCCAGACTGCTGGCCACCTGGGAGGACAGGCCTGAGCTGCCCATTCACACCACAGGGATTCGTACCATTTTATATTCCTATAACATTGAGCGGCTGCCGGGGTGGTCCTCCACCGGCCGCCACCTGGACCGGGTCTGCTTACCCGATCGGCAGGATCTGAAAAACAGGCTTGTGGAAATTTTCCGGCTGGGTCCGCTGCTGGATGCCAGGTTTTCCCAGCTGTCCATGGGCCAGCAGAACCGCATGAATCTGCTCAGGTACCTGCTTCAGGATTTTGATCTCTTGATTCTGGATGAAAGTCTTGGCAATGTGGATGAAAAACTGCGCCAGACCATTCTGCTCACAATAAAGGATCTCTTTGCCCATAAAATGTTTTTGTATATTTCCCACAATCTCATGGAAGTGGCGCGTTTCTGCAAAGATATTCTGGTATTGACCGATCCTTCCCGTACAAAACAAAGTAAAATAATATCCGGTCTGGATGATACCACAGGTTCTGTCCAGGACAATGTTTCCCTGAACCAGGTAATGCTGGAGGTCATGAATGCTTTTTAGGCGGATCTACCAGTTTTTGATTGTGTATGTGGTTTTTCTGATGATTCTGACAGGGGTTAAACAAATTTTGTCATTATCGGATTATGTGATTCCGGGATTTCCATTGATCCTGGATACGGCTGTGCAGATGGCTGTTAAATATCTGAGGGACGTTATGGATACCCTGTCCGTTACCATTCTGGGCCAGGCCGTGTCCATTTTTATGGCGTTTTTTGTGGGCATTCTGGGCCGTAAGTCATCCTGGGCCGGTTCCATGATCCGGGTGACCGCATATAATATCCAGGCATATCCCATTGTGGCCCTGGCCCCGATTATTTTTATTCTTCTGGGAGACGGATTTCTGTCCCGGCTTCTCATTGCCTCAATGATCTGCTACTTTCCGTTGCTGCTGTCGGTTCTGGGGGTCATGGCAGCACCGGTGGAAGATATTGAACACTTTTATATTGCCACGGGTAGGATGCGCTGGCAGCTGGAAGTGAAAATCCGGGCCTTTGAAAATTTCAGCAAACTTACCACGGTTATTGCCGGCAGCGCCACCCTGGCCATGGCAGGAACCATTGTAGCGGAATTTATTGCTGCCAATGCCGGTATCGGGTACAGTATACGCATTGCCCTGTACCAGAGTAATCTGGCCGCCATTTTGACGGCCCTTTTCATGATCGGCATTGTGATTTCAATTTACCAGGGGATACTGGAAACCATTGGAGAAATGGTCAAGGCCAAATGGGGATCTGAAAACAAAGGAGGGCTGTTATGATATACTTGCGGGTGATTAAAGCCATGGTCATGGTTTTATGCCTGTGCACGGTGTGTGTCATTGGAGTGTCCAAAAGCCTGGCTGGAGAAACCTCCCTGACCTACCGGCTTAAATGGCTGTTCAATGTCAGTGCGGCAGGGGATGTCTTTGCCATGGAAAAGGGATATTTTGCAGCTGAAGGTCTGGATGTAAAGGTCAAGGAAGGCAGTCCTGAAAAAGATGCCATCAAGGAGCTGGAGCTGGGGTATGCTGATTTTGGCGTGGCCTCTGCCGATCAGGTCATCCGGGCTCTGGACAAGGGGGCGGATGTGGTGGTTCTGGCTCAGATATTCCAGGTGAATCCCATGCAGTGGATTTACCGGGACAGCCATGTAAATATCAGGGAGCTGGTAGATTTAAAGGGGTGCCGCATTGGTATCACCTATGGGGGAAATGACGAAACCATCATGAAAACCCTCCTGGCAAAAGGCGGCCTTACACTGAGGGATGTAAAGGTAACCGGCGTGAGATTTGATTTTACGCCGTTTTTAAGAAATCAGGTGACCCTCTGGCCGGTGTACAGAAATTCCCAGGGCGTTATTCTGGCAGATCAGCTGTCCCGGGAAGGCGAATCTGTCGGTTTTTTCAATCCAGCTGATTTTGGTGTGGATTTTGTGGCCAATTCCATTGTGACATCGGGGCGTATGGCTGCAGACCAGCCTGATCTGGTAAAGCGGTTTCTTAAAGCACTGCTCCAGGCCTGGGAGGCGGCCATGGACCCGGCCAGGCAGGAAGCGGTTCTGGAAGCTGTAAAAAAATATGACAAAGGCGCACAGGGTCAGGTGCATAAGGCTCAGCTGGATGCCACAAGGCTTCTTGTCAAGCCGGACCCTGATACCCGTCCAGGACAAATCCAGTCAAAGGCCTGGGCCCAGACCGAAGCCATTATGCTGGAGCAGGGGCTGATCAAAAAGGCTGTTAAGGTGACAAACCGACTTCTGAATGGCGCATTTTAATCAATCTGAATGCATCTGTCTGACTGAATGCATCGGTCGGGCGTACCCATATCAAAGTTTAGATCTGCTGATCCTTAGGGATCTGGAAGAAAATAATATACGTATATTGCCCAGGCCAATTTGTATGATCGGGTTGTTCGTCTTCAAGGCGCGTTAATGGGGACATATTGAAATATGTCCCATTGGCGCAACGCAGGAGACGGGCAAAAAGACAAGCAAGATGCGTGGATTATTTTTTGGAAGATCCCTTATTATCCGGCTGTTAATTGTCTTGGAGAATTCAGGCTGCGGGGTCATTGATCTAATTTTCGGGTTAAGATATCTTTCATTATTTTGGGATTGGCCTTTCCCTGGGCGGCTTTCATGGCCTGGCCCATGAAAAAGCCTAGAACCTTTTTATTTCCGGATTTATAATCATTTACATCATCGGGGTGGCTGGTTAACACCTGGTTAACGATGTCCTCAAGGGCACGGGTTTCTGAAATCTGACGGAATCCCAGTTCATCAACTATGGCTTCGGGGGATTTATCCGTATCAAGCATCTGCAGCAGCACGTCTTTGGATGCCCTGGCGTTTATTTTTTCAGAATCCTGCATACAGAGAAGCGCATGAAACCGTTTTGGCGTTAAGGGGACATGGGAGATGGATTTTTCTTTTTCCTTGAGAGCGGGAATCAGCTGGGAGATAATCAGGGTGGCGGCCCTGCGGGGATGGGGATACCCCTGTGCTGTTTTTTCGAAAAAGTCAGAGATCTCACGTTCCTGGCTCAATACCATGGCTTCATCCGGTGTGAGTGTGTAGGTGCTGATAAAGCGCTCCTGTTTGTGCAGGGGCATTTCCGGAAGGTCAGCCTTTTTTTGGGCCAGCCAGTCTTTATCTATGACAATGGCCGGTACGGACGGGTCAGGGATACAGGGACCTTCAAATTTTTCCCGCATGGGGGTGGTCACCTGTTTTTCCGGGTTCCACAGGCGTGTGTGCAGGGTAACAGGCTCTCCTTTGTCCATGGATGCCGTCTGGCGCTGGATTTCATAGGAAACAGCATCTCCCACATGCTGGATGGAGTTCATATTTTTGACTTCCACTTTGGTGTTGAACATCTCACTTCCCCGGGGACGAATGGAAATATTGGCATCCACCCGCATGCTTCCCTGATCCAGACTGCATTCAGAGGCTTTTGTATAGCGGACCTGCCTGCGAAGAACCTTGAGAAAGGCCATGGCCTCTTCAGATGTCCGTATATCCGGTTCCGTTACAATTTCAATCAAAGGCGCACCGGCCCGGTTGAAATCTACCAGACTGACAGGGGTTTTCCCCTCGGTTTCGTGGAGGAGCTTGGCAACGTCCTCTTCCAGATGAATATGATGAATGCGAAGACGCCGCGGTGTTTCAGCATCCGTCATAATATCCAGATATCCCTTTGTGGCCAGGGGGCGGTGGTGCTGGGACAGCTGGTAGCCCTTGGGCAGGTCCGGGTAATAGTACACTTTCTGATCAAAGGCGCTTTCCTGCTCAATGGTGCAGTTAAGGGCCAGACATGCAGTGACCGCTTTTTCCACCACCGCCTGGCTGAGCCGCGGCAGGGCGCCCGGAAGCCACAGGCAGGCAGGGCAGATATTGGTGTTGGGGGGATCACCGGGGCGGTTGGGACAGTCACAGAATAATTTGGTCGGGGTATTCAGTTCCACGTGGATTTCAAGCCCAATAACGGCTTCGTATTTCATGATGCCGGTTCTCCCTGTGATATGGATTCAAGATGGTGAGCAATGCCAAGCAGTGCAGGATCACCCAGGGGTTTTCCCGTGAGCTGCAGACCAAAATCCTTATCCTGACAAAGACTGAGACCGGGCAGTTGAACAGCGGGAAGACCGGTTACATTGGCGGGCAGCGTCAATGAGAACGCCTCGCAGGTATCCTTTATGGTTGAGGTGTGAAAGGCATCAGGGGTTTTGCGCCGGGTAAGCGAGGCCAGGGCATCCACGGTTTCCAGGGCGGCCAGGGTTCTGTCCAAAAGATGCCCCCGCATGCGGCAGGCGTTTTCAAAGGCGTGATACTTCTGAAACTGGAAGCAGGCGCCCTGGAAAATATAGGATTTTATAAAAGAGCCAAAGGATTCTCCCCGGGTTTTCAGATACATCTCGTTCCAGTTTTCAGCTGTTTTGGTTCTATGACCATAGCGTACCCCGTCATACTTGCCGGTACTGGAAGAGGCCTCAACTGAGCCGATAATATTATGTACTGCAGAAAAAAGCGCTGGCTCCGGCATGGTGATGAACCTGATCCTGCACCCGGTTTGTTTCAGGGCGGACAGGGCCTTTTCCCAGGCGGTAATTTCAGCTTTGGAAAGGCTGTTTTCATAGCCTTCAGGTACGCCTATGGTCTTTGCTGCGGGCTGTCGGGACAGGCTGCCTGAAAAATCCGGCAGGGGAGGGCTGTGCATTGAAAAATCCCTGTCATCATGGACGCAGATGGCATTCATGAGATACTGGATGTCTGATATATGCCGGGCCACAATTGCCGGGCATTCCATGGATGGGATCAGTCCAATGAGTCCGGCTCTGGAAACAATGCCGTAACTGGGCTTAAACCCCGTAAGACCGGTGCATGCCGCGGCATACCTTGCCTCTCCCATATTGTCAGTGATAATTGCCGCATCTGCAAGCTCCTGTACAAGGACCTGGCTGGCTGTATCATTTTTCAGACCGAATCCCATCTCGCTCATGTATGAGGTTCCAGTGAGCACTGCGCTGGTTTTTTTCAGCAGACCTGTGATATGGGCATCCTCAACAGCCGTAAAATTCTCAAGTGCTTTGGAACCGGCTGTTGCGGGCCATCCCCGGCAGGACATGCCCGGTTGAAGGACAATGCGCAGTGCATTTTTTTCAGCGGGCTTCAAAGAAGGGGGTATAAATGAAAAAACAGATGAATTCATTATGACTCTTTTTTTTATTCTAAAATGCTTGCTACCTTGAAATACCCGCCTTTTACAGCAGGTGCGTTTTTTAACAGATCCCTGTTTTCCGAAAGAGCATGGCGCCGGGCGCTGATCCCTTTGCGGGTGAGGTTTTTTAAGGGCACCACAGAGTAAACCGGCTCATGGTCTCCCATGGTTCTGGTGCGGTCGGTTATAAATTCGGCCAGTTCTTCAGCAGCGGTTACAGCTTGCCTTATTATATCGTTTTCATGGGAATCCACGGCAATGCGGGACACCCAGGACAGCCTGTCCACAGGGTCATCCTGGCTTTCAGCACCGGGAAGAGACGGCTTTGTTTCTTCTCCGGTAAGACCGAGTTCACTTAACTGGCTTTTGGCAACGTCTGAGGGAGCACCGGTCAGGGGGCAGAACGCCCTCCGGTTTTTGGGAAAAGCAATCACCTCGCGGATGGAGGATGTGCCGAGAATGATGGATACAACGCGGTCAATACCAAGGGCAATGCCGCCATGGGGCGGTGTGCCGTAGGAAAGCCCCCGGAGAAAAAATCCGAACTTCTGGTCTACTTCTTCCCGGGAAAGGCCCAGGGCCTGAAAGATCTTCTGCTGAAGCGTTTGATCATTGATCCGTATGCTGCCGCCGCCAAGTTCTTCACCGTTCATCACCAGATCATAGGACAGGGAGGACAGGGCAAGGCATTCTTCGGTCTGTTTCGGATCAAATTCCCGGCTGGAGGGCATTGTAAAGGGGTGATGGGTAGATGTCAGTCCGTCGCTTGACGCTTCAAAAAGGGGAAACTCAGTCACCCACACCGGTTTGTAAACATCCTGGGGAATAAGTTTCAAGCGGTCTGCCACATGCAGGCGCAGCTGCCCAAGGGCGGAACAGACTGTTTGCCAGGAGACATCTGCAATGATCATCAGCACATCCCCGTCCCTGGTTTTAAACCGTTCCATGATGTCTTTCTGTTCTTTTTCACTGAAAAATTGAACAATATTGGATTCAAGGCAGCCGCTGGTGACCCGCATCCAGGTCATGCCCCGGGCGCCGAATTCCGGAACAATCACTTTGGCATATTCATTCTGGAGAATATTTTTGCTCAGCCTGTCTGACTGGCCCTTGATATTGATCCCTTTGATACAGCCGCCGCGGTCGATAATCTGCTTGAAAATGGAATAATCTGTATGGGTGAACAGGTCTGTGGCATCAATGAAAGTCATGTCAAAACGCAAATCCGGCCGGTCCGTGCCTGTACTTTCCATGGCCTCATGCCAGGTCATTCTTGGGAATTTTTCTGGCAGGCTGATATTGTTGACAGCAAAAATTTTTCCCACAAGTTCTTCAAACAGGGAATAGATAAATTCCTCATCAATAAAAGAGGCCTCAAGATCCAGCTGGCTGAATTCAGGCTGGCGGTTGGGGCGGAGATCTTCATCCCTGAAGCAGCGGACAATCTGATAATATTTTTCAAATCCGCTTACCATGAGAAGCTGTTTAAACAGCTGGGGAGACTGGGGAAGGGCATAGAAACTGCCGGGATAATGCCGGCTGGGAACCAGATAATCTCTGGCGCCTTCAGGGGTGCTCCTTGTCAGCATAGGGGTTTCAACTTCAATAAACCCTTTTTCATCCAGGAAATTCCGAATGCAGCGCATGATTTTGTGACGCTTGAACAATTTGGCCTGCATGGACGGACGGCGCAGGTCCAGGAATCTGTACTGCAGGCGCAGATCCTCATTGATGGTTTCCCTGTTGTGAACGTCTGTTCCCGCCACCATTGATTTTTCAGATATATGAAACGGCAGGGAATCGGCTGTACTTAGAATTTTCATCTGATCGGCAACCACTTCGATCTGACCGGTTTCAATATTGGGGTTTTCTGTGCCGGCACTGCGCTGAATAATTGTTCCGGCCACCTGGATGCAGTATTCGCTGCGAAGGGAGACAGCTTGTTTATATACCTGGGGGTCTGTTTTTGCAGGATCAAATACCACCTGGATAATGCCGCTTCGGTCCCGCAGGTGAATAAAAAGAATTTCACCATGGTCGCGCAGGGCATCCACCCATCCGGCAAGAATTACTCTGGTGCCGGTCTGCTCTGCATTCAGGCTGTTGCAGTATATTCGTTCATGAAAATCCATTGGTTTTTCCTTTGCTAAAATCCGTTGATCCTTACCATCAGCCCGGTAAAAGGTCAACCTTAAATTTGCATCAATCGTAGCTTCTGCGTGTGGCTTCGTCGCTCATGCAGGGGGATATAATGGCTTTCCAGCAGGATTCTTTCCATGTACCCAGCTGACTGTGCATATCCAGATATTTCTGGGGGATGGGATGGGTCCCGGCAACCACCTGGATATTATATTTTTTTTCCAGAAACTGCGTGAATGTTTCAATGGCCGGGCAGGGAGGATAGCCAACGATCATACCGGTGGCCAGATGAATCACTGTTGCTCCGTTTTTTACCATTTCTTCGCCTGCATATTCTATGTTTCCCCCGGGGCAGCCGTCGCAGGTGGTATAGCCCACCAGTTCGGGTTCGCTGTCCGTATATATACTGAACGCGCCTTCTTTTTTCTTCATGGCCCTTAAACATTTGCCTCCGGCACATCTTCGGTAGCGGTGGCATATTATTATTCCGATTCTGGTTTTTGAACTCATGTCAGCTCCTTTTTTAAAAAACAATATAGTAAACAGCCATATAGGTGACACCAACGCTTAAAATATTCCAGTGGGCGTTGTTCTGAAAGAAAAGTGACCACTTGAAAAAAAAAAGCGATTTAAGGTCTTTGTTTCCAAATGAAGGCAGAAACCGGTTTACATGCCGGCAGTAATCTGTATATGCTGTGCCGAAAATATTTTTCAGTGTTTTTTCTTCTCTTTTTACCCGGTTGACCATATAAAAGTAGTAAACCAATGTGTAGATGAGGATAATAAATATATTGCCCGTAAGCACCATGGCCCCGAGGATGATAAAATATCTGCCAATATACATGGGATTTCGGGTGACAGCGTATAATCCCTTTGCAGCAATTGTTTTTTGTTTGTCAAGCGCAGCAAAGCACCATACCTGTATGAATTCACCAAAAAAAGAAATGGCCATGCCGTAAAAGAAAAATTCTCTTTTAATGTGGAAAATAACAATTAGAATAAAAATCAGGGCAATGGGCAGGCGGAATTTGACCAGGGTTTTTCTGGTTTTTTTATTGTTGAAAATCGAGTGAATGGATTGAATAGTTTTTTTCATAGACAGATCCTTGTAACTCGATCATCAAATTTTTTGAATACCGCCGGGGGCGGCGCTCAGCCCTTCCATAAAAACTTGATAACCGAGTGTAAATATTTTTAAACCTGCAAATTCAGAACTCCTGACATCAGCTAATTTTGAATGCATAATCATTTTCTATATATAGTATTTTTTTTTAAAAACAAAGACAATAAGCACAATATATGGTATTTGTCTGGTTTTTTTATGCATTTAAAATTACGATCCTAAATTTGAATATTTTCAGTTAAAACAATATATTAGGTTTGTGGTGTCAGGAGCTCTGAAATTGGTGATCAGGTTTTTTTTTTCTTAACATGGCTTTCCAGCATATATCCCCTTAAAAACCATAACCTGCGTTTTCTGTTTGATTGTATTAAAAGTTTTTTTTTCTCTTTTTTCAGTGTTCCCGGGTTAATCTTTGCCCAGTATTTGTAAACGCCGGAAAGGTCAATGTTTTTTAAAAGGGTTTTAAGTGTTGTTCCTGGAATCAGATTTAGATTCAAAGAGGAGTTGAAATCTATGATCAAAGGATTTTTCTGCTCAGATACAATGATATTAGACCCGTTGCGCAGGTCCAGATGGACGATTCCGCAGGCATGTATTTCTTTTACGGCATTTTCCAGCTTTTTGAAAAATTTTTCATCAAGTGTCCGGCCCTGACGTGAAAAAGAACTTAATTTCTGACCTTTGATATACCGGTATCTCAGAGAAAAGCTGTTGATCCTGACAACATTGTCACAGGTCCCATTACAGGGATGAAGCTTTTTTAAAATTTTATACTCTCTTTCAATTAAAAATCTGCCCAGGGTATTTTTAATCAGGGGATGATGGTTTTCAAAGGTTTTTTCAACATATAGATTATTGTTGTAACTGTGCAGGTAAAGATTACAATTTCCCCATTTCCCGGTTTGTATTTTTTTTATAATCATATGCTCTTTTAAAATTTTTCAATTTCAGCAGATTTTCTAAAAAGATATCAGACTTTGTTTTGTTGAATAACCTTCCTCCCTACGAACAAATCAGAAATGCTGTTTTATCCGCTGCACGAACAGCCGGCAGAGAAATACTGCGAATCACAGAAAAAAAACAAAATCATCCTACCCTTATTAATTGTGAAAGTCAAATTTCTCCTGTAGAGGCGAACAAACAATAAAGATTTTTTGGGCTTGGTCATAACATCGGCCACCCTGGGGTGGGGTCAGGCTTCGGTTATTGCGCTTTTGTTTAAATTTGCCTTTAAACAGAGTCCTTTGTCAAAAGCGTAATAACCGAAGCCCGACCCCGTTGATCACATCTGTTCAGAAATTTGATAATCAGGTTTTTCTGTTATTGGAGGTAGTCTGAAAAGCCGTTTGACATGAAATTTTTAAATTTGTGTTGGCTTTCCCGGACAATGATCATGCATTCAGTATCAGCCAGGGTGTTGACCAGGGCCGTCCCTTTTTCAGGAGCCATGACCATGAGGGCTGTGGCCAGTCCGTCGGCAAAGGTGCAGTCCCCTGCAATCACAGATGCACTGACCACTTGGTTTTCCGGGGGATAACCAGTTACCGGGCTGATGATATGGGCGTAGGTTTTTCCGTCTATATTGATAAAGTTTCTATAATCGCCGCTGGTGGCAATGGCTTTGTCCTTCAGGGATACAATTTTATACAGGTCATTGGCGGCAATGCCTTTTTTAGGTGTGCTGATGCCCACCTGCCAGGAATTTTCCTTTTTATTTTTTCCAGCAGCATAGATCTCACCGCCGATTTCAACCAGAAAATTCTCAAGTCTGCACTGCTTTAAAAGTTCAGCTGTTTTATCCACACCGTATCCTTTGGCAATGGAGCCCAGATCCAGGGTCAGAAATTTATTTTTTTTCATAAGTCCCTTGTCTGATATTTCAATTTTGTCAAATCCTGTGCATGACAGAAGTTTGCTTATTCTGTCCTGTCCGGGAATACGCTTTCCCCCCTTTTCAGTTCCAAATCCCCAGAGATCCACTAGGGGTTTTATGGTGCCGTCCCAGGCGCCGCCGGTGATGCTGTATATTTTTCTGCCCTTTTTCATGACCCTTATGAAATCTTTGGACACCTTGACCCGCGTATGGGGGGCGGCCCGGTTAAAGACTAAAATTTCACTGTCTGGATCAAAACAGGACATGCTTTTGTTGATCATTTTAAGCTGGGCATCTATTTTTGTTTTAAGACGGTTTTTATCCAGCCTTTTTTTTGAAACAAGGGTAATATGGTAGTAGGTGCCCATGGTTTCCCCTGAAATGTACAGATCTCTGTCAAGGAACGATGCCGTGGAAAAAAAGGGAAGGCAGAAGAGGTTAAAGGTGAAAATAATTAGACAGGCAATGATTTTTTTACACGCCAGACCCATAATTGCTCCTTTATGACTTTTATGACTCCATTCTGTCCTGATCGTTCAAGAAAGAACGGAATTCAAGTTCGTAAATATAAAACAGCACCATGGTGATACCAAATATCAGAGGGCCGTAGAGTAGTCCTGTCAGCCCGAAGAGGCTGAGCCCGCCGAGGATGGAAAAAAAGATTAAAATAGTACTCATGCCCGCAGATCCCTGCATAAAGAGGGGGCGGATAAAATTATCTATCATGCCTACGACCACAACAGACCATACAATGAGAAATATACCGGATTTCCATGCGCCGGAAGCAAAAAGGTAAAGAGATGCAGGCAGCCATACCAGGGCAGTGCCCACCATGGGAACCAGTGAGGCAAAGGCCATGATGACTCCCCAGAAGAATCCTGGAAGCCCGCAGATCACAAAGGCGATACCGCCGGCAAAGCCCTGGGCGGCTGCGGTGATCAGGGTTCCCAGCAGCGCTGATTTGGCAATATCCTTTATTCGCTCGATTAGAATTTCCTCCTGTTTGGCAGACAGCGGGGCAAGGTGTGACAGGTAATCAAAAAGGACCTGCTGGTTCTGCACCACAAAGAAAAAAACAAATACCATGAGGAAAAAGTCAATCACCACAGAAGTGACGCTTCCAAGAATGTTTCCTCCCTGCTGAATAAGGAAATTTCCGGATTTGGCAGAGAAGTCCTTTACCAGCGCATATAAATCAAATTCCTTTAAAATATCGGCTTCCAGGACGGCAGCAGGAAGGTATTGTTCCGCAAGATCGGATAGTTTGCTGAAAATGGGAAAATCGGATATTTTTTCAATGTTGCCGGCCGCCACCCACTGGTTGATGGCCTGGAAAGACTCAATCCCCTGCTTGACAAGGGCGGACATGATCAGCAGCATAGGGACCATGATTACAAATATCAGGATGAAACACATAATGGATGCGGCAATATTTTTCCTGCCCCGGCATTTTTTTTCTGTCCATCGGTATAAGGGATTTACCATCCCGGCTATGATAAAGGCTAAAATTACCGGATTAAGGTAGTTCTCCATCATTTTGTAGCAGATGATCAGGCTGGCAAAAATCAGGGCAAACAAAAAATAATTGGCTAAATTGATATGTTCCCTGGGGGTGAGATTGTTTTTTTCCACAGAATTTCCTCTATCATAATATATAGCTGAATTTTATTTGAAAGCCTTCAGCCACCAGTTATCAGCCATCAGTACTCAGCTAAAAGTTAAAACCTGACACTCGATTATCAAGTTTTTATGGAAGGGGCAACCGCTGGGGGAGGGACACTCCTGTTGGCTGCGCGTCTTCGACCCATTTTTTGTTGTGATGCTGCGCATCATGTGGGTTATATAAAAAACTTATGTTTTCTGTTTATGTTTTCTGTATCCCAGTCCGGTAAATGCCGCTACAACAGTATTATCCTCGTCCATTACATTGACCTGATAACCGCTTATTTTTTTTTCAACGCTGATCTCCTTTGCTTCCGCTTTTATTTTGCGGCCCGTTGGTGGTCTGTAATAGGAAATGGTGGTACTCAGTCCTATAGTTGGGCATCCTGCTGCATTGCACGCTGCGGCAAACGCATAATCCGCCAGGGTAAAGATCACCCCGCCCTGGACCATGTTGACCCCGTTTAAATGGTTTTCATTTAATTCAAGTTCCGTTAAAGCATAGCCAGGGGATACTTTAACAAGCCTGATGCCCACAAAAGCGGCGAATTTATCGTTTTTTACATTTTTTATAAGATCATTGTCCATACGGCGTTCCCTTTTTTTCCAGATCCCTATAGTTCACAGCAGATGAATTGATACGCTCTCCCCCTTATATATATGTGGAATCAAGCCATGTGCGAGGAACTATAAGTGTAATATTCTATCCTTTGATGACCGAGTATACCGGATGCATTTCAGAATTCAAGTTTACTCAAAAATTTTTCCCGGAATGAGGATGTTGTTGGGGTCAAAAAGTGTTTTGATTCCCTTTTGCAGGGCAATACTTTCCAAAGAAATTTCCATTGGAAGTATTGTCTTTTGGCAAGCCCGATGCCGTGCTCTCCGGAAATGGTTCCCCCAAGTGCCAGAACCTGCTCAAGCAAAGCCTTTACCCCGGAATTTACCCTGTCCATGCTGTTTTTTGACGGTGCAGTAATGTTCAGATGAATATTGCCGTCTCCTGCGTGGCCAAAGGCAAAAATTTTGATCCCGTATCTGTCCTCGAAAAACGATAGACGGTTGACAAGATCTGCAATGGCGGCGATGGGCACCACAACGTCTTCAGATATGTAAAGCGCGGCCCAGTCGTGGATGCTCAGGGAGATCTGTCTGCGGGCCTGCCAGATCTTTTCCCTTTCGTCCTGATTTTTGGCCTGAAGAATGGTGTCCGCCCCCATTTCTCTGCATCGTGCAGATATGTTCTGAATTTCTTCCATTTTTAGAATGGGAGACATCATACAATTACATTTCCTGATGGGAATAGCCCGGCACCCGGACTCTGCTTTCCAGTTTCCGCAGGCCCCTTAATCCTGACCAGGTCAGCACAAAATAGATAAGACCTGCTGTGATGTACAGAGGAAGGTGCTGGTAGGTTCTGGATGCGACAAACTGGGTTCTGGCCATGATCTCAGGGGCTCCAATAACAAAGGCCAGGGCTGATTCCTTGAGCACAATGGAAAATTCATTGGACCAGGCCGGGATGGAAACCCGGAGCACCTGGGGCAGAATGATAAAAACAATGGCCTGGAAATTGCTCATCCCCAGGGCATTTGCCGCTTTAAACTGTCCCTGGGGCATGGAAAGCATGGCGCCCCTGAATATATTGGCCTGGTATGCAGCGGTGATCATACCGAGCACAATGGTGGCAACGGTGATGGCACCGAAATTAAACCCAAGGAATAGTAGTCCCAGCATGACTTGATGCCGATTTTATTCATGCTTTCAGCGGAACTTAACCGTGCGAGCATTAACTTTATGTATCAGGTCATTCAAGGACATCTATAGTTGAACAGGCCGAAATAAAAGAGAAAAAGAAGTACCAGTGCGGGAACGCCCTGGAAAAACCAGATATATACTCTACAGCATGTTTTTACATAATTATTGGAGTAAACCATGCCGGCGGCCATGCAGATCCCCATAATCAGACCAATGCCCATGGCACCGGTTACGATGATAATTGTGGCGACAGAGCCCTTTATGAGAAAGGGCAGGGCTTCTTTTAAGGTTAGAAAAATTTCCAGCATTGTTTTAGATACACAGCCTGATCTGTTTGTTTTAAACCTGATTTGCCTGTAAAAATACCTTGATTTTACTGAAAGTATCAATCAAGACACAAGGGGACAGATATGAACCTGTCCCCTTTTTATATTTTTTCTTGAGTTCTTCCCAGCGGGGAGATGCCATGAGTTTTTCAAGGCCGGTATTGATGGTATTGAGAAGTTTTTCGTCTCCCTTGCGCACTGCATAACCAAAATTTTCCTGGTGCATGCCAAAGGTGCCGATGCTTTTTACTGCTTTTTTGGAAGCGGCATCCTTTGCCGGGGCATCATCCATGGCAGCCGCTGCAATCCTGCCGTTGAGTACGTCTTCCACGGCCAGGGGAGAGGAGTTATAGTATCTGAGCTCAAAATTCCAATTGTTTTCTGCTGCATTGGCTTTGAGCCATTTGGCTTCAGATGTCCCCCTGCTGAACCCCAATGATTTTTTTGCCCGTTAACAGGTCTTTTACTGTGGCTTTGGAATCTTCCTTGACAACCAGAACCTGTTTTATCTGCCAGTAGGGAATTGAAAAGTCGACTTTTTTGGCTCTGTCAGGGGTAATGCTCATGCCCGAGGCAATGACATCAATTTTTTTTATTAAAAGGCTGGTAATAATCCCGTCCCAGTCAATGGGTTTATGTTCCACTTCAAATCCCATTTCTTTGGCAATCCATTCAATGGATTCAACATCAAAGCCACTGGGATTTCCCGCTTTGTCAATATAGGCAAATGGCGGAAAATTGGCATCGATTCCGTTGATTATTTTTTCACCGGCAAAGGCACCGGTGCTGGAAAATGCAAATAGTGCCAGAACAGCCACCATGGTCAGCAAATTTTTTTTCATCATTTTTTCTGATCCTTCTTAAAATAGCTTGAATAAACCTGGTTTAATCTTCAAAAAACTTTGTAAAGTAAGGATACTTAGATACTTTTTTTGGCATCCTTCATAATGCTTTAAAAGTAGTTTACACTTTTTGTGTTTGATTTTTATATTTTTCGTGCCTTTCGTGGTTAAAAAAAATAAAAAGTGTAAAGTACTTATGAAGGATGCCCTTTTTTTAATAAAAAGTTAAGAAATATCCAAATGCCTGCGGTAATTTTTTTTGAATTCACAATGAACAGTGTTTTTCCATCAAATAAGGCTCACGCCTTGCCGGACAGAATAAAAAACAAAAGAAATCGGAGGGTTGCATGGTTTTTTCATAGCTTTGTATCCTGTCATCCGTCCAGGGGAAATCCATTGACTTTTGGCTTTATTTTACGCATATTCAATACAGGTGAGAATCCATACAGGTAATAAAAAATCAGGTCGATTTGGGTTTTAGGGATCTGGATTTTTGGAAGATCCCTAAATCTAAACATTCTTTTTATTTTACATATGGGTGTTGAATTATCAGCTATTCCCGGTCAAAAACAACTTAACTTATTGAAAATATTAAGCTTTCATGTTTAGAGTTTGCGAAAACCCGGCTTGAATAATTCAATAATATCAAGAAGTTATGGTGCCTCCGGGAACTGCTGTTGAATTATTTTTAACGGTAGGTTTAACGGGAGAATAAACATGGCACAACTTATAAGAATCAATACCAGAGAGAAAACGCATACGTCTGAATTTCCTTCAGATGAACTGACAGCACTTGGTGGGAGGGGGTTGACCTCAAAAATTGTTTTAGATGAGGTGCCTGCCACATGCCATGCCCTGGGCAGGGACAATAAACTGGTTATTGCACCGGGTCTTTTAAGCGGCACGCCTGCCACGAATTCCGGGCGGTTGTCTGTGGGTGCAAAATCACCCCTTACCGGTGGTATAAAGGAGAGCAATGCCGGCGGCACAGTATCCCAGAAACTGGCAAGACTCGGCATAAAAGTCCTTGTTCTGGAAGACCGGCCCAGAGCCATTGATGACTGGTCTGTTGTTGTGGTCACAAAAGAGGGAGTTAGAATGGAGTCTGCGGGAGCATATGCAGGCATGGGAACCAACAAAATCATTGCAGGGCTTCAGGAAAAATATGGAGATAAAACCGGGGTAATGTGTATTGGACCCGCCGGGGAGCAGCGGCTGACTGCAGCCAGCATTCAAGTGGCTGATCCCAGCGGGAGACCGGGCCGGGCCGCAGGCCGGGGCGGGCTCGGGGCGGTTCTCGGGTCAAAGGGGATCAAGGCCATTGTGGTGGATGATCAGGGGGCTGACAAGGTTGCCATTGCTGATCTGGATGCCTTTAAAACTGCCAACAGGGCGTGGGCAAAGCTTATTACTGAACATCCCGTATCAGGGCAGGCCCTTGGGGAATATGGTACGGCTGTGCTGGTCAATATTATTAACAATGCAGGGGCCCTGCCCACTCAAAATTTCCGGTCCGGGCATTTTGACCATGCCGAAGATATCTCTGGTGAAACATTAAATGCGCTTCTTAAACAGAGAAAAGGAATAGTCAGGGAAGGCTGTCATCCCGGGTGCGTGATCAAATGCTCCCAGTGCTACAATGACAAAGACGGCAAGGTGATTACCTCAGGCTTTGAATATGAAACCATATGGGCCTTTGGTGCCCATACCCTGATTCATGATCTGGATGATATTGCAAGACTGGATGCCCTTTGTGACGATGCCGGCGTTGATACCATTGATACCGGTGTGGCCTTAGGTATTGCCATGGAAGCCGGCATACTGGACTGGGGGGATTCGAAAAAAGCCATTGAGCTTGTCAGTAAGATCGGGACAGATGATCCCATGGGCAGAATACTGGGCAGCGGGGCAGCCTTTGCCGGTCAGGCCTTTGGGGTGGACCGGGTGCCGGTGGTCAAGAAACAGGCCATCCCTGCCTATGATCCAAGGGCAGTAAAAGGGGTCGGCATCACCTATGCCACGTCTCCCCACGGTGCGGATCATACATCCGGTTATGCGGTAACAGCCAATATTCTCGGGGTGGGCGGCAGTGTTGATCCTCTGAAAAAAGACGGGCAGATCGATTTGTCAAAGAACCTTCAGATTGCCACCGCTGCCATTGATGCCACAGGGTTGTGTTTGTTTGTTGCGTTTCCAGTGCTGGATTCAGAAAACGGTGTGCCTTTGATTGTGGATATGATCAATGCACAATACGGGCTTTCATTAACCCCCGATGATGTTGTAAGCCTTGGGATATCCATACTGGAGAACGAAAACAAATTTAACCGGATGGCGGGGTTGACTGAAAAAGAGGATCACCTGCCTGAAATGTTTCTGGAAAATCTTAAACCCCATGATGTTACCTGGGATTTTTCATCGGAGGAACTGCAGCAGGCAAAAGTATCTGCATGATTTTTTCCCTTTTTTCAATATAACCCACATGATGCGCAGCATCACAACAAAAAATGGGTCGAAGACGCGCAGCCAACAGGAAACCGCTGGGGGCTCTTAGCCAGCTGTTTCATATAAACCGGCATGGCCGGCCCATGAATCGACATGATCATCGATCCTGCCACAATGAAGAATGAAAATCCGCCAATGGCAATGGCTTCCCCTCTATCAGCCCTCTTCCGGGCTATGGGATGTCTTTTCATTGCGGGTTCTCTGACGACTGAAGGACAGGGCCAGTTGTCTGAGCTGTGCCGGCTGGTTCAATTCGGGGGCTTCAAGCACCTTTTCAAAAAGATGGGCCATCACCTCTCCCACCCGGGGGCCCTGGGGGATATCCAGAATATCCATGATATCCTTTCCTGTAACAGCCAGGTCTTTTATTCTGAGAACAGCCCCGTTCCCGCTGTGATTAAACAGTTCGTTCCTGAATTTTTTTACCCGGGTACGAATGTCAGACAGGGTATAGGGCCGTTTTGACGGGTTTAGATTGGCTTTTTTGTCGGCGATTCTCATGCGCAGAAAATCCTGATAGGTTAAATCTTTCTGTTCAAGTCTGGCAAGGATCTTTCTTACCGCCTTTGGCGTGGTATCTTCTTTTAAAGGCCGCATGTGAACGCTGATCAGGGCATCTATATAGGTAATTTCCTTTATGCTGAATTTCAGGCGCTGCAGATCCTCGATCACTGCCTGTCTTTTTTTCTCGTGGCCGGGAAAGGTCAGCTGGCCGTCCTTGATTTCTGCGGCATCGTACTTGCCAATGTCGTGGAGAAATCCCGCCAGTCTCAGCAGCGGTCTTTTTGGGGAAAGGGCATCTCCGGTGAGCAGACAGTGGTCAAATACAGTTTCACCGTGGTGGGGGCCTCCGTCCAGATCAAAGCATCTGTCCAGGCTTGGCAGGATATATGCGAGCAGTCCGGTTCTGCGCAGATATCTAAAGAAAACAGAAGGGGTTTTACAAACCATGGCCTTTAAAATTTCCATGCGGATTCTCTCAAAGGCGGTTTTCTGCGGCACAAGCGCTTTGTTTTTCTGTATGGCATGACAGGCTTCAGGATCAAGGCTGCCATTTATTTTTGCCGCAAACCGGCAGGCCCTGATCATTCTTAACGGGTCTTCACTGATTCTGGTATCCGGGTCCTGAGTAAAGCGTATAATCTTTTCAGCCAGGTCGGTCCGGCCGGAAAACGGATCTATGATGGTCTGTGACAGGGGATCCCAGGCCATGCTGTTAATGGTAAAATCCCTTTTTCCGAGATCTGTTTCAGGAAAAGACGTATTTGATTCTGTTGACCGGCAGGAGGCCACTTCAACGGCATTTACAAGACATATATGAAAGGTGTTGCCCACGGTTTTTATGGTTTTGTCTTTAAAAATTGCCTGGATGTCTTTGTTTGATGCAGTGGTGACAATGTCAAAATCTTCAGCCGGGCAGCCGAGGAGCATGTCCCTGACGGCACCGCCTGCAATACAGGCCTTAAATCCATTTGATGCAAGTGTTTTGAGTATGTGTTTAACTTCAGGGGGTATTGTTTTCTGCATTTTTTTTAAGCCCATTGGATGAAATATTAATTTTAAAATTTATTTTATATGAAAGTCCATGTTACCGACCTGGTCTTTCATGCTTTGTTGTGGGCAGAACGAGATGTAAAGAGGTCTGCCCGTGGCAGTTTGTATAAAAGCCTTCAGTACTCGGTTATCAGCTTCCTGTAACTCGATTATCAAGTTTTTTCTCGAACCCTGTAAACACTGGGGGTAAAAATGAGGCGGTTTTATATAAATATTTCATTTAAAATCATAAGTAGCTAATATTGTTGAAGAACAAGAAATGT
>JAYEJJ010000230.1:0-7393 GCA_034660495.1 Thermodesulfobacteriota bacterium
ACAGTCAGCGGGTTTTCCACAGAAGCAGAAAACAATTTTTATGAAAAAACCAGAGTAAAGGGGTCCTCTGTCAGGATTCCCATACCTGAACCGGGAAGATGGTTTGTCCGGTATTTTATAAAAACCGATGCCGCAGGTGAAGATCAGAAACTCTGCAACCAGATGAAGCAGACCGCTTCACTGGTATTTGAAATCAAAAAGCAGGGAACCCCTGTAAAGGCCGGCATGCTTCAGTGATTTAGTTAGTGTCTGGATCAAAAATGGTGAACCCATACTATCGGTCAACCGATCGGGTTTTTCAGGGGTCATCCGGACCCAGTCTGAACAGGTGCAGAGGAAGGGGTTCTGTGGCAATCTGCTGGATCCTGCCAGGCGAACGGGTTTTGGTCAAAATCAGGCTGTTGGCGTATTTGCCGATCTGTTTGAGATCGCCTGGCCGCAGTTGGCCGGTCCATTTGATTTCTATTGGATGAAACCTCTGCCCGTCCACATAGGCGATATCCACCTCGCCCCTGGCCTTGATGTAATACGTGGGAAAACGCCGACGATAAAGTCCGGCCACGCAAGCCTCGACCAGCTTGCCGCACTGCTCCGGGCTGTTCAGAAAGGGCTGCAGCTGTTCGGTGAACGGGTCTTTTGCCGGGTTCAACCAGGCATTGACCGCGTGCAGAATAAACGGATCCGTGAACATCACCTTGCGGGCCTTTTTCGGTGCCGCCGTCAGCTTGTCCTCCTGCAGGGCCGGCTGAACATAGACCACGTCCATGGATTCCAGCAGGCCGATGTAATCGGCCACGGTCTGAGGGTGGTCGATGGCAAGATCCTGACACAGCGCATTCCATGTCACCTGGGAACCCATCCGTTTCAAAACGGCCTGAAGGACCTGGCGCAGGTAATGCTCCTGTTTGTTGCGCTTAATCATATCCCCGCGGATCCAGTCACTGTAAACCGCAAGGATGGCCGGAGGAATATGGTTGTCCCGGGCCAGAGCATTGATGGCGGTCAAGAAACCGCCGTGAACCAGGAAATTATCAAAGGCCGCAAACAGCCGCGCCATAACCCCGGCATCAACCTGTGGGACAGGCGCCATAATGGCCTCTTGTTCCCCAGCGGTCAAGGCCCTGGTCAGGGTGACCACCTCGTTGAAACCAAGGGGAAAAACCTGAAAATCAACCTGGTCTGCCATTCCTCTTCTTCCGGGAAAACACATCCGGGCTTCCCTGATGATCACCATATCCGAGCCGGACAGCACCAATACCACATCTTCCAATGCGCCGCTGTCGGCAAGGTATTTCACCCCCTTGTCCCAGCCGCGGATATAGGTGACCTCATCCAGAATGACAAATCGCATCCCGCCTGTTCCTGCCGGCTGCAAATGGTCTCCTATCAGGCGAACCAGGGCATGCTGGTCATCGATTAACTCCCCGCTGAAAAAGGCAATGGCATGGGGATGAACCCCGGTTTTCAGAAGATGGGCCATCCATTGCTTGAGCAGGGTGGTTTTTCCGACCTGGCGGCCGCCGCTGACCGTGTAAATTCCGGGCAGTTGAACCGGCAGCCGAAGGATCAGGGGAAAATCCCATACCAGGGCCTGACGACTCAGGACTTTTAAATGCGGATCCTGGGAAAAGAACTGGTCCGGGTTATCCTGATGCAGGTTATGTGGTGCAAAGCGAATATCCATGCTGTTCTCCATCTACTGAATAAATTTATTCAATGCCCATTGATTATATATGTATCCTGCTGGAACCGCAAGAGAAAAGCAGAAACGGCGGACAGCTTTAGCCGGGACGACGGGCATTGCGCTGTCAAACCTGTCGAAACGATCCATACCTGCATTAAACTGCATCCCACAATTTTAGCATTTGACATCTTGATTGATAGTCTGGTATAGGCCACAAGAAAACCAGGTTCATTTAATTAAAAAGATCAAGGGAGCAGGTCATCCGGCCGCTTTTTTCAAGGGCCACGGAAAGGGCCAGGGTTCTGTGAAGCTTAAAGGAAGGGGGTTTTCTCAAGATGAAAACACCTTAAATCCAATATTACCCACGCAATAGATGACATAACTTGAAATTATGGCTTCAGGATATTCTTCTTTCAACCCTTCAATATAACCTTTTATCTGCTCTGTATCTTCTTTTTGCAACTGAAATTTGCTTAGGGATGTTTTAAACTTTGCAAACTGGGTGTTGGAATAATATTTAAATTCAATAACTATCCTGATACCAGCACAGGATTCATGGTATTTTCCCACAAATTCAAGATCAGATCTGCCTTTTGGGTATGATCTTTCCACATTAAAGGTAAACCAGTTTGAAAGATATCTGCTGCAAATTTCGTAAAAGGTTGTACGGTAGAAATTTTCATTGACCTGCTGGAATATGGCTTCTGGCAGTTGTGAAATATAAAGATCCCAATATCCGGAAAACAGATTATCAAGGTTATGATCCTTTAAAAACTGCCTCATTACTTTTTGATATTTTGTTGATACGTCTATCTGATGGAGTTCGTTAAAGTATTCCACAAATATCTGCCGCATGTTGAGGTTTGGCAGCTTGAGAGAAAAATAATCATTCCTTGTGAGCATTCCAAGGTAATAAAAGGATATGGGGAAAAAGTCCTTTTTAAAAAACTGGCTCACATTAAATCTTGATGTGAGTAAAACATCGTCATAATCAACACTGTTATACAAGGTAAGCTGGGTAACAAAATTTTTTGCATTTTCAGGATTTGCTCCACAAAGCCGTTTTACCCATGAAATGTCTGTTTTGAGATTTAAATCAGTTAGATGTTGCGGTATGGTTTTATATTCACAGAACCAATCAAGAAAATAGATCAGTATTGTAGAATTATAAAGAGATTCTCTGCTTTCATTGGTAAAGCGAAATCCGTCATACTGATTTTTTATAAGCTGATTTACATTTTGTCTTGTGGATGAATCAATTTGATAATCTCGATATACCTCATCAAGCAGCGTATCAACTTCAGCCTGAGTAAAGCCAAGCATGTTTTCAAACTTTGAAACCAGCGTTATAAAAGTCCCGATATTGTAAGCAGAAGCCAGCTCATCAATGGTCATGGGTAAAACGCCGGTTATAAATATATTTTGTATCGAACGCTTCTGACGACCCTCTTTTAATGTCTTGAAAAAGGTTTTTAAAAACCCGCCATCTTCGATGAGGTGATGGTAAACAATGTCCTTATTCCCCATGATAAGCTGGTTGGCAAAGTTGTCATATTCATCTATAATAATAAAAAGTGGGGGAAGTTGACAGGTCTGAATAGATTTTATAACAGTTTGAAGATTGGCAGAGGCATTGAGGTCCGGATCAACCGATATTGTATCTTTGAATAATTCGTTACTGGTTTTGACAAGCCTTTCTATTTCAAGATTGCAGACATGATTAAAACTTTTTTGTATTTCAACCAGATCTCCGGTTTCCACAATGGAAAAATCAAGGTGCAGCACAAGGCATGAGTTTTTCAATGGTGTTGGGTTTTTGCCAATAAAGGTGTTGCCAAAGAGCTTATGGAACCGATCCTTATGCCTGATACTGTAATAACACTCCAGCATACTGCAGAACAAGGATTTCCCAAAACGTCTGGGACGTAGAAATATGGGATTTGCAACATTTTCAAGCCTTGCAATATATTTTGTCTTATCAACAAAATAGCCATTTTTGTCTATAATAGCTTCATAATTTGCCTCAGCATATAAAATCCTTTTAATATTTCCGGACATGTGCTCCTCCTTGATTTTACGCTTTGCTTTTCTCTTACCATGATTAAACTCGATCATCAAGTTTTTTGAATAGCACCGCCCCCAATGGTTGCCTGTCAGGAACGCAAACGACGGAGGACTCGTTCCCTGCCAGGCTAAAAATCAGCGACCTGGGGCCACTGGTCCTCAAACAGCTTGATTTTTTAACGCCTGGCAGGGAGAACCCAACCCGATTTTCGGATTCTAAGTGTTCACAGTGCTGCTGTACGCATTGCAGGGAAACTATGAAACTCATGAAATGCGGTTCTGATCAGAAATGGTGAACCCATCGGACATTTACGCGTTCTCCTTCCGGACGGTTTTCAGCCCTGCTTTCAAAATAGAGGTTGAAAAACAGATGATTGTCCTGTGAAAAATGATACACCAGTCCGGGGCCGAGGCCAAACACCTGTTCTTTGGTATCGGAAACATCATGGCCGTCCATTTCCGTGTCTGTTATCTGCTTTAACCAGTATCCGTTGATTCCCAGCCGGAGCTGTTTTGGCAGCACTTCATAGGCCAGGGTAAAGTTGGCATGAAACGCCTGGCCGGCCCGGGTGTCATCGGCGGGCTGCCAGGCCGGTCCGGGATCTTCATTTTTCATATTCCACAGATAGTGAATCCGGGTACTTGCCGTCAATTTCGGTGTCATAAACAGGGTTGCCGCCCAGTAGGGATTGAATGAAAAAAAATTGCTGCCCGGATTCAGGGATCTGTCTTCATCGTATTTTCCAGTGGGAAAAATCATCTGCAGTTCAATGCGGTGCATGAATATTGGGCCGTTTTTTCCCATAACCGGGTCCCACTGAAGATAAGGGCCCACCAGGATGTCACCAATGCCGGACCCGTTGTCCCGGGGAAAGCCAAAGACATCCGGGGTGTCTGTATCGTAATCCAGATCCAGGCTGACAGCAGGAACGATCACGTCCAGCCCCCATTTGCCACCAAAAATCAGGGGGGTATTGGATTGATACAGAAACTGGCTCAGGCTGATCCAGGCGGACAGATCCTCATCGGCAAAATGCGGCAGTGCAGCATCTCCATCATCATTGGTAAAGCTGTTTGATGTCCAGTATTGAACATACTGGGTAAAATAAAATCCCGGACCGGCGGGCGGGCCGCCGTCGAGAAAACTGGTAAACCCCAGGTTGACCGAGGGCAGATCATAAGCGGTTACGCTGCCTTTGCCTGAAAACAGAAAAAACAATGCTGCCAGCATACACATCATCAACCCTTTTTTCATTTTTAATTTTCCTTTTTGTTATGACTCAATAATCACGTTTTTTTATGGTGACATTTACCTCTGAGGGGTCAGGCCTGACCCCATTTTTGAGAAATCAGATATAAAAAACTGATCCTCGATTATGAGATTAACGGATATTAATGGTTTATGCCGTGTTCCTGACATCATTGCTGCGGGATCGGTATTTTGATCCAAAGCATGCCCCTTTAAAAAAAAACCGGAAACAGAATAAAACCATTGACAAAAAAATAAAAAATTGAGAGTTTGTTTCTATCAAAAGAAACAAGAAAAGTATAGCTTAATTTAATTTTTATTTTTCTGAACCCATATATAGACGGGTTTGAATTAAAAGGAGTGTAACGTGGCGGTAAAAATTTTTCTCAACGAGCAGGATATTCCCCGGCAATGGTACAATATCGCAGCCGATCTTCCCGGAACCATGAACCCCCCTCTGGGGCCTGATGGTCATCCGGTTTCTCCGGATATGCTGACACCGATTTTTCCCATGAATCTGATTGAGCAGGAGGTGAGTCAGGAGAGATGGATTGACATTCCAGATGGAATTCTGGATCTGCTTTACCGCTGGCGGCCTTCTCCGCTCCGGCGGGCAGTATACCTTGAAAAATACCTGAACACACCGGCAAAAATTTTTTTCAAGGATGAAAGTGTATCTCCTGCCGGCAGTCACAAACCCAACACGGCCGTGGCTCAGGCCTGGTACAACAAAAAATTTGGTATAAAAAAACTGACCACGGAAACCGGCGCCGGCCAGTGGGGCAGTGCCCTGTCCTATGCCTGCAACCTCCTGGGGATGGAGTGCAAGGTCTTCATGGTCCGGATCAGTTTTGATCAAAAACCCTTTCGAAAAATCATGATGGAAACCTGGGGCGGGGAGTGTCTGGCCAGTCCATCATCTGAGACAGCGGCCGGCCGGGATATCCTGGCTGTCAGTCCAGATACCCCGGGAAGCCTTGGCATAGCCATCAGTGAGGCTGTGGAAGCAGCCGTCGCCGATACCACCGGGCAGACCCGCTATGCCCTGGGAAGCGTCCTCAATCATGTAATGCTGCACCAGACCATTATCGGTCTGGAAGCCAAGAAGCAGCTGGAGATAGCCGGTATCAAAAAGGTGGACACGGTAATCGGATGTGTGGGCGGAGGCAGCAATTTCGCCGGACTGGCATTTCCGTTTGTGCTGGACAAGATCAATGGAAAGGATATTGAGATTATTCCAGTGGAGCCGGCCTCCTGCCCCACACTGACCCGGGGGCCCTATGCCTACGACCATGGGGACGTGGCAAAGATGACGCCCCTGCTGCCCATGTATTCCCTGGGCCATGATTTTATTCCCGCCCCCATACACGCTGGCGGCCTTCGGTATCACGGCATGTCGCCCCTGGTGTCCCAGGCCCTAGCCCACGGGCTGATGGCGCCCATGTCCCTGAACCAGCTGGAGTGTTATGAATCAGCAATGATTTTTGCAAAAACCGAAGGGATGATCGTGGCCCCTGAAACCAGTCATGCCGTGGCAGCCACCATCCGAAAGGCCGTCCAGGCCAGGGAAGCAGGACAGGAACAGGTGATTATCTTCAATCTGAGCGGTCACGGGATGATGGATCTGACAGGTTACAGCAAATATATGGCCGGAGAACTGTCCAACTGCGAACTGTCCGAAACCGAGCTGAAAGCAACCCTTGACCGCAGCATCAAGGGCAATCCTGAGCCTGCCCTGTAAAGGGATTGCTGAAAAATGGATAAAATGGACAAAACACAATTTGATTTGCAGCGCGCATATTGCCGGATGCTGGGCCATGAGGTGCCGTTTTCCTATTGCCGTAAGGTCAGGGACGGACTGCCCTGTTTCAGGGTGCTGGACTGCTGGTTTCAGAAATTTCCAGTACAGGCGTTTATCAGCAATAATTATTCAGTAAAGGAGCAGGAGATCATATTTGAACAGCCCCAAAACAAAGTCACCACTCTGATAGACCTGATCGAAAGGGCGAAAAGTAATATGGCAAAGCAAAGATAACGTCCGCCCCCTTGTATTCACCTGTTACCTGTGATAACAACGGGCTGTTTATTAACACTCGATTATCAGGTTTTTATGGAAGGAGCGATAAAGGGCCTCCTGCGGTGATATTCAAAAAACCTGATAATCGAGCAACAGGATTCACGTATGGGATTTGAACCCTTCAGGATCGTGCCCATGCCGAAAAAAACAAGGCAGATCAACCTGGATGCAGATATCCCTGCGCTACATTATGGACATGAAAACCACCCTGGGCTGTCTGGCTGTGTTTGGATCTGCCTTTTGCTTTTATCTGGCAACCGTTGTGATCAAATGGTCCAGCATGGCTGGCCTGTCCATTGATTCCGCCCTTTTTACCATG
>JAYEJJ010000230.1:7493-11565 GCA_034660495.1 Thermodesulfobacteriota bacterium
GATGTTTTTCAGGCACCAGCGGGATCTGGTTTCAATCGGCATTGTAATCATGGCCTTTGCCGGGGTATGGCTGGTCTTATCCCCTCAAGGCATTGCTTTTTCCGCCGATTCCTTATGGGCCCTGGCATCGGGCCTGTCAGCAGCCTTTGCCATTATTTACCTGAACCTGTCCCGCCAGGTCCATGATACCCACACCACCCTGTCTGCCATGTTCAGCATCGGGGGCATCCTCATTTTCTGTCTTTTTTTTCACAAGATGCGGATACCGGATTTTAAGGAATTCCAATACCTGTTCTGGTGTTCTGTTATTGCCATAGCCGGTCAGTACATGCTCACCCTGGGATTTAAATACGTGACAGCCATCGAAGGCGGAATCATTTCTTCCACCCGGATTCTACTGGCCGCCCTGCTGGGACCCTTTATCGCCATGGACCCGTTTCTCTCTCCAGTGGGATGGACCGGGGCGTCTCTGATTTTTTCCGGTAATGTACTGCTGACCCTGAGAAAGGCCAGGCATATGAATTCAGAGCGCAGTCTCATGGCAGAAAAGAAAACCTAACTCTATCCACGGTCAGCGAGCCGCCGAATTTGATGAAAATTTGCCAGATCAGCTCAATACGCTTAACCCCGAATATGGGTGCCGGCGCACCAGAACCAGTATGCCATTAAAGCATTCCCGATAATCCGTTCGGTTTATTCCCTTAAATTATGAAGAACTGCTTTATGGGCGCTTGATACCCGGTAACTTTCCCGTGATTTTTGAATGGCTTTGTTATGGGTTTTTTTATCCAGGGTATTTTCCTTAAAAAAGGCAATGGTTTCTTCAGGGTATTTTGCCATGCAGACAGATATGAGCCAGGCGTTTGCCATATGGGCATAATGCCCGGTATGCACAACACTTTGGGAGAGATTGAAAATCATGTTCAGCCTGTCTTTTTCCACATAATGGGTGAGCAGGAGAACCAGGCCGGCACGGACAACAAATTCCTTATCTGATTTCAGCCATTTTCTGATAACCGGCAGGATATCTTCTTTTCCCTTGGCAATTCGCATGAATTTGCCGACTGTTGCATCAATTTGTGCCCAGTTGTCCACTTTGTCAAGAAATTGCTCAGTAAAAGGCAGAAGGTCTTTAAAAGATTTATCCATATAGGAGAGCACCATTCCTTCAAGCAGAATCATTTCATATATGTTATGCTTGTCACATTGGACAAAGTCAAAATTTTTCTGCTCAGCTGTATTTTTGGCGATTTTTCTCAATGCAGGCATCCGCACACCCAGCATGACTTGACGGGTTGGAATAATTCTGCTGTTAAACACTTTATAATCTTTTTCTGCCAAATTTTTTAGTTTTTTCAGAACTGACATTTTTTCATCGTTCATGGGGTGGGGGCTGGTTGGCCGAAGTTATGACCAAGCCCGACCTACTGAACCACTCCCTTTTTTCTGAGCACGGCAATTTTTTCGGTGTCATATCCCAGGTGACTGAGAATATCATCGGTCTGCTCTCCCTTGTCCGCGGCCCGGGTACGGATTTCAGGATGGCATTTCCCGAAAACGACTGGATATCCCGGAATATTCATCTCACCGATACCTGGATAATGTGCAGGTCTGACAAAGCCGTTCTCAATGGCCTGGAGATCGTTCTCCACATCCATTATCTTCTGGATCGGGGCAAACATCAGCTTGGCCGCCATAAAATCCGCCATCCACTCCTTTTGTGAGCGGGTGGCAAAAATTTTATCAAATCTCTCGGTCAGCTCATGGGATTTTACCGGTCGTCCCTTTTCATCTGTAAATTTCGGATCATTGAGCAGGTCTTCCGTCCCCATGACCCTGCAGAAAGTGCCCCAGTACTTTTCTTCAGGATGGTGGGTACACATGACCCACAAATTGTCCCTGCAGCAGAATACATTTCTCAACGGAGAATGGTGGGAACGGTCAGTTGATACACAGGGGTCTATGTTCAACGCATTGGACAGCATCAGGTTGAAGTGCTGCAGCCACAGTGCCGTCCCGTAAAGGGAAACATGCACCTCCTGGGAGATACCCTGGCGCTCCCTGGCCAGAAGGGCGGCCAGTATGGCATGGGACAGGGTGATGGCCGTGGCCTGATCCAGAATACCGATGTGGAGGAGAGCCGGCGAAGACGCTCCTGTAGCAAACATCAGGCCGGAACAGGCCTGACCCAGGGGATCAAAGGCCCCGATATCCTGCAAAGGACCGTTGGGTCCATAACCGGAAACACTGGCGTGAATGATTTTTGAATTTAAGGCACAAACAGCGTCATAGTCCAGACCCAGCTTTTTCTTGGTGCTCTTGCGCAGATTGGTCAAAAACACATCTGCATCACTGATCAGCTGGTTTAAAATCTTCCGGCCTGCTTCAGTTTTGATATCCAGGCAGATATTTTTTTTATTGCGGTTGGACACCTCAAACGCCAGACTGCGGCCGTCGGGCCCTGCCATGTCAATCGCCCCTACCTTGGTCCAGTAACGGATACCGTCTCCCACAGGGGCTTCCACCTTAATCACCTCAGCACCCAGATCGCCCAGTATGGCGCCGCCTCCGGGACCTGCGTGAAACACCCCGTATTCAACAACCCTGATTCCGTCAAGGGGAAGGGGAAGGTCTTTCCGGCCGTCTGCATCATGATATCTGATATCCATTCTATCTCTCCTTTTCCTTCAATTCCATTGCCTGCCATCTGCAGCGCCATTTCAACACCCCGGGCCCGGGCGGCTGTTCAGTATCTGCTGTGGTAACCTTTATGATAAAAGATAGGCTTCAGCTGTTTCATAGTCATTGAAAACATGATATTTAACGGGAAGGATTCTGGTCATGGAAACAAACATCTCTGCAATAGCAGAATTAAATTTTCCAGGAACCAGCAGCGCTGATCTGTCTGCGAATTTTTTACTTTCCGGTTTATAAAGTTTCATGATCCCGACAATTTCCTTTAAATCACCAATGGACAATCCCAGGGATGCCTGCCTGAAATCCCACAGGGTGTGTTTCTCCTGATACTGGGGATGCTGCAGGATTTCTCCCATCAATGATATCAACTCAGGTTTAACAGTCAGTCCGGATATCATTACCTTTATGTGTTCAGGATGAGAAAGGTCCAGCTCAGTTTCCATTTATCCTTCTGCTCCGCATAAAATTAAAAGTCAGTATACTCTTGCATATCCGAGCCTCACGTATTATCACAATTCAAATTATTTTTATTGCAGACAGAACTTTATTTGTCAACAAGATCATCCAGCAGTTTCCATTCTGTATTTGTGATTCGATGATCAAATTCATATCTGATTTCTCGAAAATGGGGCCAGGACTGCGTGGAGGGGATAAACGGCCGTATCTGCGTAACATGGTGGACAATTCCCAGAGAAACAGGAGATCCTGTTTTTTTCAATCTGCCGGGGAACAGCTCCCGGCAGATTTTATGAAAAAATAATACTAAAAGTCGGAGAAGTCGTCCCCGTCATCCATGGGAATGACATCCCTGGGCGTTACCTGCTTTTTATGGGCGATCTCCCGGCGGGAATTTTTAGCTGATTGTTTTGCTGTTCCGCCACCGACCTGTCTCTGGCCTGATTTTTTCTTTTTGCGCACACCATAAAAGGCTATGGTTTTCTGGGAATCCTCTTTTGATGCGCCGACAACTGCCACCAGATCCTCAACCATTTTCTTCATCTGCTCGGCCTGGGAGTTCATTTCTTCGGCTGCACTGGCCGCTTCCTCAGCATTGGCAGCGTTCTGCTGGGTCACCTTATCCATGTCTGCCACAGCTGTGTTGATCTGCTCGATACCCTGGGTCTGCTCATCGGAAGCCGCATTGATTTCACTTACCAGTTCCCCGACTTTTCTGGAACTTTTTTTTACCTTAAAACCTTAAATCGAGATTTTTCTTTGAAAAAAATATGTTTAAAGACGTATAATAAGACAGAGATCATAATACTCGATTATCAAGTTTTTATGGAAGGACCGAATAGGAGCCCCCAGCGGTTGCCTGTCAGGAACTTTGAGAACCAAAGGAGATCAGACTTTTTTCCTGCCAGGCGTTAAAAAA
>JAYEJJ010000231.1:0-11468 GCA_034660495.1 Thermodesulfobacteriota bacterium
GGAGGACTTTTTCCCTGCCAGGCTAAAAATCGGCGACCTGCGGCCATTGGTCCTCAAACAGCTTGATTGTCGCAACGCCTGGCAGGGAAAAAGTCTTATCTCCTTAGGTTCTCAATTTTCCTGACAGGCAACCGCTGAGGGCTCTTAATCGGCCCTTCCATAAAAACTTGATAACCGAGTGTAAATGGTTTATGGCTTATATTCGGTTGATGGCTTCGGCCGGTTTTAATTTAAAGATCTTTAATGCAGAAAAAAACGCCGCAGTCAATGTAATTATACATACAGCCAAAGGCCCTGCAAAGGCTGAAATCCAAGAAAGTCTGGGATACACTCTGCCGGACATGCCGTATTCTTTTAATATCTCAGATGCGTTTTCCAGACGAATCCCATGGCTTTGAAACCACAGGGTAACTGCAGTCCCTGCTGCTGTGCCGATGACAACACCGGCAAGGGTTAAAAAACCGGATTCAAGTAAAACAAGTTTTAACAGTCTTTTCGGTTGAACCCCCAGTGCCAGCATAATACCGAATTCTTTTGTTCTTTCAAGTACAGCCATCATAAAGGTATTCATAATACTCAACGCCACCACCAGGACCAGGATGATATAAAAAATAAATGCAGAAGCCATATCAAGTTTAATCCCCTGAACCAGCCCGGGCATGAGTTGTTTCCAGTCAAGCACCACCAGGTTACAGGTTTTGTTGTTTTTATTCAATTCAGGCAGAAGCTGTTGTTTAATCCTGTCAACCTGATACAGGGAACCCGCGGTACAGACGATTTTATGGACGGCGCCCTGCATAAAGAAAATATCGTTGAAGTAATGGATGGGAATTTGAATGGTCTGCCTGTCAAATTCATCCAGTCCCGAGGAAAAAATTCCTTTTATCTCAACAACGCCGGCTGCGATGGAGCCGTCCCTGCCCTGTCCGAGCAGGGTCAACTCGTCACCGATATCCACTTTTAAATGCCTGGCCAGCAGTGCGCCGACCAACGCCTGGTTCCTGTCCTCTGAATCCAGGTATGAGCCTTTTCGGACAAGGGTTTCAAGGGTTGACACCAGCGCTTCCCTGTCCGGATCAATCCCCGTGACCAATCCCCCCCTGGTCCGGGTGGCTGAAGAGATCAGAGAAAACCCGTTTGAGCGGACAGTGCATGCTGCCACCGCATTTATTGTTTTAATTTTTTCTAAACTGACATCAGGGGCTTCAATTACATGTCTCATATTTTTATTGTCATTGTATTCTGGGGCCTGAATCTGGAAATGCCCGGTATGAATTTTAACTGAGGAATTGACCATGGCCTCGTAACTGCCCAGCTGAAACGACAGCATAAACACCAGAATCAATGCGGCAAATCCAATGGCAGACATTGTCAGAACCGTTCTGATACGGTTTCTCCCGATATTCCGGACAGCCATTTTCATATCTGTTGACATGACGTTACCTTATCTTTTTTTTCAGACCGGCTTTGGTAAACAGTCTGTCTGGAAGTGATTTTTCAAAGCGCAATTCAAAATACTCGATCTGTGTATATTCATCAGGCGTATCCTTTTTTGACATTTTCCATACCCCAGGGAAAAGCGTATGCCCGATCATTTTAATGTCATGGGTGATCATTTCTTTCACAAGTTCTTTATCCTCATCATAAAATCCCTGTCTGAGCAGTATACCGTCTTCACGTACATCAAATTCAAGCTTACCCCAGACAACCGGCGCATCCGCATATGGAAGGGATTCAACGGTGTAAGTCTTTACGCCCTGTTTTTCTGCTATACGGGTCACCCGGTGCTGATAATCCTTTACAATGGTATCTGATTTTGCCAGGTCATTATTGGAAAAATCCGATCCCATCCAGGCCTGGGACATCATGGAGGGAGGCAGCTTGATCACCCGGTTGACTTTAGGATTAAACATCCACATGTCATCTCCGTTTTTCAAGGTCCCGTTTCCTTTGTCCTTTGCCGGTGAAGTAATTTTAAACAAAGCGTCTCTGTCCCCCCGGGTCCAGGCTTTGATTGTTATTTTTCTTTCCCAGTCCGGGCGGTGAACGGTCATTTCGACAATGGAAAAAGAAGCGTCTCCTCTGTAATAGTCAAAGGCTTTTTTTATGATTGCTTTACCGGTTTCATGAATAGACGCATCTGTCTTATTGTCTTGTGCGCAGACAGCTGATGCCCCGAGGAAAAAAAATAAAAAAATAATTGTGACGGCCTTCATGGTGCTCTCCCTGCTTTGTTTTTCTTATTAAGCGATCAATCAAGTGATGTGTTGACAATTATTCACACTTTAATTACAAAGAACAAGTATAAATTATAAATATGGGGACACTTTACTAAATATGGGGACACTTTACTAATTTTTTTTTAAAACCGGGTATGCCGGTTTTATATGAAACAGCCGATTAAGAGCCCCCAGCGGTTGCCTGTCAGGAACATTGAGAACCAAAGGAGATCAGACTTTCTCCCTGCCAGGCGTTAAAAAAATCAAATAGTTTGAGGACCAGTGGCCGCAGTTTTTGATTTTTAGCCTGGCAGGGCAAAAAGTCCTGCGCCGTTCTCGTTCCTGACAGGCAACCGCTGGGGGCGGCACTCTCCTGTTGGCTGCGCGTCTTCGACCCATGCTTCGTTGTGTCCGCCAAGACATGTGGGTTATATGAAAGCCTATGAAAATGCTTAATAAAATTCAATCTGTTTTTCTTGCTATACTGATTCTGCTTGTATGGGCAGGTCCTGATCTGTCTCTGGGGCATGCAGGAAACCATCCTCAGAGAATCATTCTTAATCTGACTGAAACCCCTTACAACAGCTGTGCAGTCACCTGGCGCACCTCTAAACTATCAGAAGAACCCATGGGTGAAATCATACCTGCAGCAGACCTGCTGGATACGTCAAAAACGCCGGAAACCTGTACTGCAAAATCATCAGTTCTGATCACAGGGAATCAAACCAGCGTCTATCATTACTCTGTTGTTTTTAAAGGACTGAAGCCAGGTACCCTTTATGCCTGCCGGGTAGGCAGCGAACACTCCTGGAGCCCATGGAGCCAGTTCAGAACAGCTGTTAACAGGCCTGAATCTTTCAGCTTTGTTTATTTCGGAGACATACAAAAGGGTCTTTTTTCTATGTGTCCCCAGGTCTTCCAGGCTGCTTTTCAAAAAGACCCTGATGCCGCATTCTGGCTGTTTATCGGTGACATGGTCAATAACGGCGAAGATGACAGAGAATGGGGGGATTTCTTTTCTGCCCTGGGATGGATGTCCAGAACCGTGCCCCAGGTGTTAACGGCTGGCAATCATGAATATCCTGATCCGCGGATCACCCCGCCAGAACAGCACAGGATCACCCCGTTCTGGCGCCCGCAGTTTACCCTGCCTGAAAACGGTCCTCAAGGCCTTGGGGAAACCGCATATTGTTTTGAATATCAGGGGGCCTTTTTTGTGGTGCTCAACGGCAATGAAAAAATTGAGGAACAGGCTGCATGGATGGCATCCTGTCTGTCAAAAAACCAGCTGCCATGGGTGATTGCCGCAGTGCATCAGCCTGCTTATTCCATATCAAAACACAGGGATACAAAAGACTATCAGAAAATCTTTGTGCCTGTTTTTGACCGGTTTTCAGTGGATCTGGTTCTGCAGGGCCATGACCATGGATATGCCAGAACCGCACCATTGAAACACCACAAACCGGTTGGCGATGATGAACCCGGCACAATTTATCTGATTTCCAACAGCGGTGCCAAGTTTTACTCTGTCTCGTCCCGGTATGATCATCTCATGGAAAAGACAATGTCACGCAATATATGGTTCCATACCATTCAGATCAATAGAAACACCCTTTCTTTTAAAGCCTATAATGTGGCAAAAGAGATGGTTGATTCATTTGTCATACAAAAACATATGAAATCAATCAAGAAATGACAGGCCCATTTTGGAGCAAATTCTGTCTGATCATTTGGCAGACTATATACAGTGGTTTCCTGTATACTGATGGGCTTTCAGATCAGACCAATATGGGCTCTGTCTTTGACAGGCTGAATAAGGCCCCGCGGGATGCAGGGCCTCTGGTTGGATGGGGAGAATCAGATTTTGTCCGGCAGTTTCCATGCAATGAGTATGAAAACAACCCCGATGATACATGCGAGTAAGGTGCCCGGCAGCATGGGCAGCAATGCCTGGAATTTGTCTGATCCTGCGGCCAGCATCACCTTGCCGCCGGCGATTTTGGTAAAAAGCCATGAGTCCTGGATACTGCCGTAAACCAGGGAATACATCAAAGCCCCCAGCAGACCGCCGCCTGAAAAAAACAGGGCATCCTTTCGTCCTTCAGCCAGGGCGCCCAGACTGGTGCCCGGGCAGTAGCCGGCAACGGCAAATCCAAGACCCAGCAGTGCACCGCCTATGATCACGCCGATGTAGCTGCTTTTGACAGAGAGGTGGGCGGCATTGATAACTCCGACGGCCATCAGGACAAATAAAGAAATGCTGCTGATCCCGATGGCAAAGAAGATGGCTTTTATACGGTCACCCTGGCCTGTTTCACCCATATCTGCACCCCGCGGCTGGAATCCTGCGGCGGCAGCGGTCCATTCGGGTTCAACGGCGGATTCTGCTATCCGCCAAAAGGCCTGCAGGTATGTATTGACGTGGACAACCAGGGGAAAATCACCCTGAAAGTCGGCGGGGATCTTGCTGGATTCATTTCAGGGTATATTGGCGCGTTCAGCGATTTTAAAAACAATCATACCCTTTTTCTGGAAGGGTCTGCCGCAGGCGGGGCCAGTCAGCATACCCTCACCATGCTGACCACTGATCCCAAAACAAAAAACTGGTCCAGTCAGCATCAGTTAACCATGGGCAAAAGTCTGGGAGGCGGTCTGGCCTTTGGCGCCAATACCCAGCCCTCCCAATGGACCAAAAGTGTATTGTGCGAATTTTATACGCCGCCGTAATCCTTGTGGTTTAATCTTAAAAACGCGTCTAAAAAATCAGATTTTTTTTATAAAACAAATTACGAGACCATTATTTATACTGGAAATCGTTGAGACAGGTTCCATGCTTGACAAATAAACCAATACCCCATTCCTTATTCCTTCAAATTATACAAAAATATCCTTGCACTTTTATATAGATCACTATATTAAACCCATAGAAGAAAATAAATTTGTCGCTGCGTGACAGCGGCATTGTTCAACAGCATTTTCTCAATAATCCCGCTTTCGTGAATCAGCATTTGTCGTTTCCCGAAATGGTAGGTTCAATTGATTTTTGCGGCTCTTTTAGGGCGGGACTATTGATAAAACGCTATTAGTTGGGCGTATATAAAGGTCGTTTATCAATTTTAATGAATAAGAATCTTTTTTAATGAATAAGAATCTTTTTAATATTAAGTAGAAAGATGAAAATTAAAACAGATGTGTATGTTGGAGATAGCAAGACGCAACTAAAACTGCTGCCGGAAAACTCTGTTGACCTTATACTCGATGATCAAGTTTTTTGTAAGTCGTTGATATTATTCAATTTATAAAGACCCACCATAATCATGGTACATTTTTTGTTCTTCAGCAATATCAGCTACTTATGATTTTAAATGAAATATTTATATAAAACCGCCTCATTTTTACCCCCAGTGTTTACAGGGTTCGAGAAAAAACTTGATAATCGAGTTATAGTGACATCACCACCCTATGCAGACCAAAGAAAAAGCACATACGGGGGTATTCATCCTGACAAGTATGTTGAATGGTTTCTACCTGTATCCGAGCAACTTCTGCGTGTTCTTAAGCCGACAGGAACTTTTATCTTAAATATCAAAGAAAAAGTGGTCAATGGTGAACGTAGCACCTATGTAATGGAACTTATCTTAAAAATGCGTAAGCAAGGGTGGCTATGGACGGAAGAATTTATTTGGCATAAAAAAACTGCTATCCTGGAAAATGGCCAAATCGTTTTCGAGACGCATGGGAGAGACTTCTTCAATTTAATAAAAACCGTAAATTTCATATGTATCAAGAAGAAGTAATGATTCCAATGGGCGAATGGGCAAATACAAGACTGAAAAACCTTTCGGAAACCGATAAAACTCGAGATAACTCTAAAGTAGGAAGTGGTTTTGGAAAAAATATTTCCAATTGGCTAACCAGAGATAAGGAATATCCCACAAATGTTTTACTCTTAGCCACCGAATGCAACAACAAAAATCATAGTGCGGCCTTCCCTGAAGGATTGCCTGAATGGTTCATCAAACTATTCACAAAAGAAAAAGATACGGTTCTTGACCCATTTATGGGTTCCGGGACAACACTAATTGTGGCAAATCGAATGAGGAGGCATTCAATAGGTATAGATATTGTCCCAGATTATTGTGAAATGGTGAGGAAACAATTAAAACCTGTTGAATTATATCTATTTGAAACAGAGGCTGAATATGAAAAAGCTGAATTTACATGATGTAACACTATATGTTGAAAAAAAACATTGGGACTTTCCATCAAAAGCGTATTCAAAGCATTGAAGGCTTAAAGTTGTCAAATATCCTTAAACGGAAAAATCCGTATTTATTTAAAGCTAAATATGTGTTGACCGTTGAACAAATTATCAAAGGCTTGGTGGTCGCCCATATATCATCAAACGAAGAAACGATTTTTGGAGACTGGCTTGAAGGATTCGCCATTTTCATCAATGAGAAGGTATATGGGGGACGTAAGTCAGGTATTACAGGAATTGATCTTGAATTCGACACAAACGGAATAAGAAATATTGTAGCAATCAAATCCGGTCCAAATTCAGAGCTCCTGACACCACAAACCTAATATATTGTTTTAACTGAAAATATTCAAATTTAGGATCGTAATTTTAAATGCATAAAAAAACCAGACAAATACCATATATTGTGCTTATTGTCTTTGTTTTTAAAAAAAAATACTATATATAGAAAATGATTATGCATTCAAAATTAGCTGAGGTCAGGAGTTCTGAAATTGGGGAAATAGTTCGCAAATAGCTAAAATGAGAGCGGATTTTAAAACAGCTCAAAGAACATTGAGAACAAGTAATTCAGGGTTAAACATCGTTGCTGTTAACGGATGTTGCTACGGTAGAGATAATAAACCAGATAAGGGATATTATTACAAATATTGCGGTCAGCTTTTTTGGGAGTTTATATCTGGTGACAGTGAGTTGTTTACAGAAATTGTTGAGCCTCTTGGGCATAAAGCTAAAGAGAAAAACGAGGAATTTATTATCTCATATTCTCAAATGATTAACAAATTCACTAAAGAATTCGCAAATATTTTTTGTAATGAAAAGGGTGAAATTGATTGGAATAAATTGGTGCAGTTTAATTCCTCAACCTTACCCCCAAAGTAAAATAGAAAAAAATAGTTAAAAATACGCCCAACCCTTCGCTCCAGTGGATTCGGTTTTGCTCCGTTTCGCTCCGCAAAACCGATCCGCTGAGCTTGTCGTTGAACCGTGCCCCAGGTGTTAACGGCTGGCAATCATGAATATCCTGATCCCCGGATCACCCCGCCAGAACAGCACAGGATCACCCCGTTCTGGCACCCGCAGTTTACCCTGTCTGAAAACGGTCCTATCGGCCTTGAAGAAACGGCATATTATTTTGCCTGGCAGGGGGCCTTTTTTGTGGTGCTCAACGGCAATGAAAAGCTTGAGGAACAAGGCTGCATGGATGGCATCCTGTCTGTCAAAAAACCGGCTGCCATGGGTGATTGCCGCAGTGCATCAGCCTGCTTATTCCATATCAAAGCACAGGGATACAAAAGAAGAGTATCAGAAAATCTTTGTGCCTGTTTTTGACCGGTTTTCAGTGGATCTGGTTCTGCAGGGCCATGACCATGGATATGCCAGAACCAAAAAAATCAAACACCACAAACCGGTTGGCGATGATGAACCCGGCACAATTTATCTGATTTCCAACAGCGGCCCCAAGTTTTATCCAGTGTCCTCCCGGTACGATGACATCATGGAAAAGACAATGTCTCACGATATCTGGTTTCATACCATTCACATAAACGAAAATTCACTGAGTTTTAAAGCATTTAATTTGATGAGAGAAGTGGTTGATTCATTTGTTTTACATGAAACAGCCGATTAAGAGCCCTCAACGGTTACCGTCGTTCTTGTTCCTGACAGGCAGCCGCTGGGAGAGGCACTCTGTTGTTTCATTTTTTGTTGTGATGCAGTGCATCATGTGGGTTTATAAGAAACACTCGTCAAAGCATTGCCATTGGCGGCGTTTCATTCTTCGTTGTGGCCGGATCGGTGATCATGGTCCGGCCATGCCGGTTATTAGAAATAGCAGGTATACACCACAAGCCTGTAAAATGTGATCAGATAATTCCATCTAAAAACTTTTTGAGACCGGACACGGATAAAGGATCTGTATCGATCATTCGGAAATAGTTTGAAAGCAACGGGGTCGGGCAAAATCACCTCATTCTGGAACTGGTGGAAGACAACCCGGAAGACCTGCAAAAAGTCTTTTCTGGCCATATGTCATGATAACTGATTTTGGGGTTGCCACCTGTTTCATTGAACAGCTTGGCATGAAAACTTGAAAATATGGAGAAAATTATGAAAATAATATGCCACGGAGACAGCCTTACCGAGGGCAGAGATATTGAAAAAGAATATGTCAGGACATCTCTTTTATCGCATAATCTCAGGATTCCGGTACTGAACCTTGGTATCAGCGGGGACACGACAGCAGGCATGTTAAGCCGATTGCCCTTAGATGTGGTCCAGCAGCAGCCAAATATTGTGATTTTCATGGGCGGGACCAATGATTTGTGGTGGAATTTGGATCTGAATTTGATCAAGGCCAACGTGGCGGCCATGGTGTATCAGATCAAATACCATGGCATTGCACCGGTAATAGGTCTTCCATTGCCCATCTGGATTGAAAAGGCAAGGGCCCAGGAATGGAACCCACCGGACAAAGGCTATGAGCATTTGTCCTCGCGGATAAACGAATTTACAGAAGTTCTGAAAACCCTTGCTGATCATTGGGATGTGCCGGTGCTGGATTTTCACCATCTGTTTTTATATAAGCAGGGCACGGTAAACACCTCTTTGTTTCTGGAAGATGGCGTTCATGCAGCCAAAGAGGGACAACGGATGATGGGTATATATGCCGCTGAGCGTATCAAGGATGTGTTTTACTTTTGACAATTTAGATATTGAGGGGTTTCAGTTCACTGATGATCGAGTTTCAGCTTAGACACATATGATTTCAGTCTTTGTCAGACTGAATAAGGCCCTGCAAAAGGCAGGGCCTCTGGGGGGATGGGCAAAATCAGATGTTGTCCGGCAGTTTCCATGCAATGAGTATGAAAACAACCCCGATGATACAGGCGAGTAATGTGCCCGGCACCATGGGCAGCAATGCCTGGAATTTGTCTGACCCTGCAGCCAGCATCACCTTGCCGCCGGCGATTTTGGTAAAAAGCCATGAGTCCTGGATACTGCCATAAACCAGGGTATACATCAAAGCCCCCAGCAGACCGCCGCCTGAAAAAACAGGGCATCCTTTCTTCCTTCAGCCAGGGCGCCCAGACTGGTGCCCGGGCAGTAGCCGGCAACGGCAAATCCAAGACCCAGCAGTGCACCGCCTATGATCACGCCGATGTAGCTGCTTTTGACAGAGAGGTGGGCGGCATTGATAACGCCGACGGCCATCAGGACAAATAAAAAAATGCTGCTGATCCCGATGGCAAAGAAGATGGCTTTCATAAGGTGCAGATCCTTAAGACGCAGCATGTTAATGATATTCTGGGGATTGGTTGCCCCGACCCGCTGCAGGGCAAACCCGAAAAAGATGCCAAGTACGACTGCAAGAATGATTGTCATAAATTACCTTCTATTTTTGTTTGTAAACCAGTAGGGCTGCTGGAACGGCTGCGAAAAAGGCTCCCAGGGCAAACAGATAACCGCTCAGGGATGTCTGCATCATTCCGCTCATCATGTGACCGCTGGTGCATCCTTCGGCCAGGCGGGTCCCGAAAAGTACGATTATTCCCGCACAGAATACTGTTGCATACCGCAATACAGGATTTTCTCCAAAACGCTGGCGCCAGACCTCAGGGGTGGTGCGGTCAATCGGGGTCGGCCTGGGTCCGCCCAACCGTGAGGATAGAAATGCCCCCAGGGCCATGGCGATAACAAAGCTGTCAGCTATTCCCGGCCAAAAGCAACTTAACTTATTGAAATTATTAGACCTTCAGTTTTAGGGCTTACGAAAACTCATTTCTGATAATTAATAATATCAAATAGTTACAACCCATTCGGGAATTGCTGCAAAGCTGTAATTTAAGGGGTTGGCCACATTTTTAGCATATTTCGCTTTTGTTTAAATATGCATTGGTACTTGAATAGCCTGACTTGTTCCCGGAATCTTTTTGAATCAAGGTGTCTGAGAACAGGTTCCAGACGATGCCGTCGGCAATAACAAACTGGGTGGATAGGCCAATGGGTTTAACAAAAGCCACTGCGGCAAGAAAGGCGGCACCCAGTAATAAACCGCCTTTGAACCAGTTTAATTCTCCATTCATTTGTCCTTCTCCTTGTGTTTAATTTACAATAAAAGTGATAAATGAAACGCCGCCAATGGCAATGCTTTGACGAGTGTTTCTTATAAAAATTAAGATTATTGTCAAGTACGCCGCGGTGAACAATAATATTTGCGGTGTATCCTGAAAAAGCGTTTAAACGATGCCCCCGTTTACGCCAAGAACCTGTCCGGTAATATAAGAGGCTCTGCTGGAGCAGAGAAAGGCAACAGCAAAGGCAACCTCGTCGGGAGTACCAGCCCGCTGCATGGGTACAATTCTGGTAATTCCCTCAGGTTTGAGTTTTTCCACCATTTCTGTTTGTATGAATCCCGGAGAAACGGCATTTACCGTGATGTTTCTTGATGACACCTCTCTGGAAAGCGCTTTTGTGGCACCGATCAGCCCGGCTTTGGATGCGGAATAGTTGACCTGGCCGGCCTGGCCCGTTTGACCTGATGCGGAAGTGATATTGACGATTCTGCCGAATCTGTTTTTAATCATGTTTTTTACCACAGGACGGGTAATATTATAGAATCCGGTTAAATTGGTGTCAAGGACACGCTGCCATTGTTTCTGTTTCATCCGCACCATGAGCATATCTTCAGCTATGCCTGCGTTATTGACAAGGATATCTATGGTTCCATTTTTTTCCAGTATAAATTTTATACCTGCCTCAGCCTGGCTGAAATCGGCAACGTCAAAACAGATGATCTCTCCTTTTCCGCCGGTCTTTATGATTTCAGAAAGGGTTGCCTGAGCAGCTGTTTCATTTTTGATATAATTTCAGAACTCCTGACCTCAGCTAATTTTGAATGCATAATCATTTTCTATATATAGTATTTTTTTTTAAAAACAAAGACAATAAGCACAATATATGGTATTTGTCTGGTTTTTTTATGCATT
>JAYEJJ010000232.1:0-11468 GCA_034660495.1 Thermodesulfobacteriota bacterium
GAGGATTGTATTATGTACCTGCTATTTTTGTGTTCCTGTCCATTTCCATTCTCAATGAAAGCGATTCCTGGCCTGACTTCATCTCTGATCGCAAGGCTTCTTGACCCGCCTCCAAACGCGCCAACTTAAAATTCGGGGGACACCATACTCAATTCCTCGATGCTTCAAAATAATTGACTGGGTCAGCCCCCCCCATCATAATTCTGACTCAAACTGTTCTATCGACTGGGCCAGAGCCGCTGTTTTAACCAGTTTTTTCAAAACATTCCGATCATCGATGGTAAAAAGTGCTTTCACGATTTTTTCCGGAATTTGGGAAAATCTTGCGGCAAGCACTTCGACGACCATTTCCCGGGCTTCTGTCAACATACCCTTTTCCACACCCTTTTCCATACCCTTCTCCATACCCTTTTCCATACCCTTTTCCATACCCTTTTCCATACCCAGTTCTTCTACACTGCTGATAAATTTCATTTTTCTTTCCTCCTCATATGCAATGATCCGTTGAGAGAAACTTTTTTTCAGTTCATCGGGAAGGGTCATGATCCAGTCAATGAACAGAAAAAGGTGGATCACATCCTGTTTTTCGTATCCCCGTTCATACAGTGCCATGGTCACATGCCATTTCCACTCATACCGACCATCGGGATTATGACGGGTCTCCAGTGCCTTCAAATGTGCCATGACCACAATGGCAAATGGATTGGGATTGTTTTCCAGTACCGCCACATCATTATAATCTACAAGCTTGATCATGGGAAAACTCATTTCAAGGCAAAAGCCCCATCGCCTGTAGGAAAAGGAAGCGGGACGCCATGTGGGGCTTCCATCTGTCAGTACCGCAAGGCTCACCACAGGACAGCGGAACTTGTCATAAATCCGGTAGTTGTAGACATAGAGACGCTCGGTAAAATCTCGTTCATACTTCCCCTGCACCTCTATATGCGTAAGAACCATTAGGGGTTCACCGTCACGGGTATGCACCTTGACCAATTTATCGGCAAGCCTTCGGCCCACCTCCGAATCCCTGACAAGCTGTTGAAACTCCTTGTCGAGAAAGGTGTACTCCCTGTCCCAGTCAATACCGGCGTGGACATCCGGAAAAAAGAAACTGAGAAAGTCGATGAAAAAACGTTCCAGGATATCTTTCCAGGGGGAATCATAATCGGGCTTGTCAGGCATGGGAAAAACTCCTTTATTGAGGATTGTATTATGTACCTGCTATTTTTGTGTTCCTGTCCATTTCCATTCTCAATGAAAGCGATTCCTGGCCTGACTTCATCTCTGATCGCAAGGCTTCTTGACCCAAAAAATTCGGGGGACACCATACTCAATTCCTCGATGCTTCAAAATAATTGACTGGGTCAGCCCCCCCCATCATAATTCTGACTCAAACTGTTCTATCGACTGGGCCAGAGCCGCTGTTTTAACCAGTTTTTTCAAAACATTCCGATCATCGATGGTAAAAAGTGCTTTCACGATTTTTTCCGGAATTTGGGAAAATCTTGCGGCAAGCACTTCGACGACCATTTCCCGGGCTTCTGTCAACATACCCTTTTCCACACCCTTTTCCATACCCTTCTCCATACCCTTTTCCATACCCTTTTCCATACCCTTTTCCATACCCAGTTCTTCTACACTGCTGATAAATTTCATTTTTCTTTCCTCCTCATATGCAATGATCCGTTGAGAGAAACTTTTTTTCAGTTCATCGGGAAGGGTCATGATCCAGTCAATGAACAGAAAAAGGTGGATCACATCCTGTTTTTCGTATCCCCGTTCATACAGTGCCATGGTCACATGCCATTTCCACTCATACCGACCATCGGGATTATGACGGGTCTCCAGTGCCTTCAAATGTGCCATGACCACAATGGCAAATGGATTGGGATTGTTTTCCAGTACCGCCACATCATTATAATCTACAAGCTTGATCATGGGAAAACTCATTTCAAGGCAAAAGCCCCATCGCCTGTAGGAAAAGGAAGCGGGACGCCATGTGGGGCTTCCATCTGTCAGTACCGCAAGGCTCACCACAGGACAGCGGAACTTGTCATAAATCCGGTAGTTGTAGACATAGAGACGCTCGGTAAAATCTCGTTCATACTTCCCCTGCACCTCTATATGCGTAAGAACCATTAGGGGTTCACCGTCACGGGTATGCACCTTGACCAATTTATCGGCAAGCCTTCGGCCCACCTCCGAATCCCTGACAAGCTGTTGAAACTCCTTGTCGAGAAAGGTGTACTCCCTGTCCCAGTCAATACCGGCGTGGACATCCGGAAAAAAGAAACTGAGAAAGTCGATGAAAAAACGTTCCAGGATATCTTTCCAGGGGGAATCATAATCGGGCTTGTCAGGCATGGGAAAAACTCCTTTATTGAGGATTGTATTATGTACCTGCTATTTTTGTGTTCCTGTCCATTTCCATTCTCAATGAAAGCGATTCCTGGCCTGACTTCATCTCTGATCGCAAGGCTTCTTGACCCGCCTCCAAACGCGCCAACTTTTCCGTAATCTCACGATCCGATATCCGCGGTGCAATCTCAACTGCCAGCAGTGTGGACGGAATCATCATACACAACAGTAGCCATACCCCCATCGTCCATTTCAGTACGCTCGTCGTCATCGCATCCTCCCTTGTCTATCATTTGTTTCAATAATATGAGTATAACCATCAAGGCATCAAATGACAAAATGACAAACATAAAAAAAAGGCCTTGATCATTATTGGACCCATCCAACCGGTAGGGGTGGAATGATTATCAAGGCCCAGAATATCAAACGGGGGCAGCAAATCAGCAAATCTATTGTATACCGTTTTCCAAAACGCCGTTTCAGCTCTCAAGCATCATGGAGCATTATGTACCTGTCCTGTTTTTTTTAAACACTTCTTTTTGGCTTCAAAAAGTACACTCTAAGACATTCTCAGGCCCCAATTCAAATAATATCTTCTATAAAAACAAACTTATCGGGGTCAGACCCTGCTAAGACAGTCATGGCAAAGTCACTATGCATCTTGAAGCTGCCTTTTCCCTCATATGGTCCAAAGTTTCTTTTTTCTTTTTCTTTCGGTATAAAATCATCAGCAGGGAAAATAATAACCTCGACTTTGGTAGAATTAAACCCTTTTGGAATATTAATAACAGACTCCAATTTATTTAGATCAACTATTTGTCTGATTGCCTCCATAATTGCTCACCCCTCAAAAATCTACATTTCCAGAATCTACATTTCCAGAATCTACATTTCCAGAATCTACATTTCCAGAATCTACATTTCCAGAATTATTCATCCTCTATCATAGCATCAGTACCCGACCTGTCAAGCCCCCCCCCCCCGAGATACCGTTTCGATAAAGAAACCGCCTCGGCGTAAAGTGCCAGGAGCCGGGCTGCACTGGTCTGCCAGCTGAACCTGCCGGCCTGTTCCAGGGACAGCTCCCGCAATCTCACCCGCTGATCCCTGTGCCGGGACAGCGCCAGCATGGCATGGGCGAAATAGCCGCAGCCGGCCTTGCTGGTACCGGTCAGGGAGATGTCGAATGATAAAGCGGGGTCTGACTCACTTAAGTAATTGTTATAAAAACCGATTTGGTTAAAATAAGTAATCACCCTTTGACCATAGCGTTTTTTAGCTTTGAAAAGCCAGTCTCTCCAGGTTTTACTGTCCTTTTCAAATTTTAACAGATGTTCTTTTTTACGTGTGACCTTTAGGTTATGCCACCTGTGGGTAATGTGCCATAAAAAGCCAGGAATATGGATTCTTTTTCTACGTGGCATTGTTACATGCTTAAACACATCTTTTTGGCATCAAAAAGTGCACTCTAAGACCTTTTTAGCCCCCTGATTCAGATAATATCTTCTGTAAAAACAAAAACTTAGCGGGGTCAGACCCCGCTATAACTGTTCTGAAGTATTTCTTTTATTTCTTGACGGCTCATATTTTGATCATAGCATTATTTTTTACATTTATCCCGAAAAAAAAATCATCATGTTCAAACTTTTTTTATTTCATCTTTTTTTTATTGCTTTACCATGATATATAAACTGGAAACTTTTCAGGGATGTTGCCGCTGTTTTGAATAAAATGGTTGATAATGCAAAAAATTAACAGGAGAGAGGTTTACCCAAAGTGCTTGAAATAGTGACAGACATCGGAAAAATCGGGGTTCCAGACTGTGTTTTGCTGAAACCCGGCAAACTCACGGCCCAGGAGTGGCAGATAATGACTCAGCACATAGCTATCGGCGGAAAACTCCTTGAGAGCATGAACGACGATTTCATGGTTCTGGCCCGGGGCATCGCCCTGACCCACCATGAAAAATGGGACGACACAGGGTATCCCACCGGTCTGAAAGAGGAGAGTATTCCCTTTTGCGGCCGGATCGCCGGCCTGGTAGACGTGTTTGACGCTTTGACCTCAAGAAGGCCGTATAAGGAACCATATCCAGCTGAAAAGGCATTAGAGATCATTAGCTGCGGGCGGGGCACTCATTTTGATCCGGATCTTGTGGATCTTTTTCTGAAAAACAAAGACCGGTTCATAAAAATCAAAGCACAATTTCAGAACTCCTGACATCAGCTAATTTTGAATGCATAATCATTTTCTATATATAGTATTTTTTTTTAAAAACAAAGACAATAAGCACAATATATGGTATTTGTCTGGTTTTTTTATGCATTTAAAATTACGATCCTAAATTTGAATATTTTCAGTTAAAACAATATATTAGGTTTGTGGTGTCAGGAGCTCTGAATTTTCCGATGACGGGGATGCTGCCAGGGTAGGTTACCAGCTCAGTGAAAGGGACAGGGAATAAGATGAATAGAATTGATTTGCAGGAGAGGTCAGGGAGGACTTAATATGATGGACCAGGATGAATTGGTAAAAGTTTGCGTCAGGGAATCCCAGGCACACCTGGAGTCGATTAACTCCGGTGTGCTTGCCATTCAGGAAAAAAATTATAAGATCGATTATGATGAGCTGCAGATAACAGCAAGAAGTGTTCGCAGCATCAAAGGGGCCTGCTCTTTTTACGGTTTCCAGAACATCAGTCGGCTGGCCCGGTAGATGGAATATCTGCTTTTACAGCTTCAGGACCGTAAAACAGAAGCCGGGTCTGGCCTTGTCAATGCTTTGTTGACCGGTGTAGGCGCATTAAAGGATATGCTGGATAATGTCGGGAAAAGTGATGCATACTCCATTGACCCGGCCTTTTCCCTGCTTGAGAAATATGCAGCACCGGCAGGGGAATTCGAAAAAAAGATCACGGTACGGGAGATCCCCCGCCAGGATGCAGCAAATAATGATATCCTCTATTTAACACCGGCGAGCTCATTGAATCCAGGCTGGACATTGACGAGATCCAGGGGATGGAGGACTGCCTGGAAAACGAGATTACCTTTGTGTTTGCCTTTGCAACCATTCTGGAGCAGGATCTTCTGCCCCAGGCCCTGGATATCCCGGAACAGCGGATTTCGGTTATCGACATTGAAAGCCGGCAGCTCAAGCAGGGGATTGAAACCGTGAACGATCTTGTGTCAAAAAAGCTTGCCCAGGCAAAAAAACACCGCTTCCATGCTCAAAGAAGCCCAACAGAAAAGTCCCGGCCGGCTGGATCACCCTCAAAAGGAATCCAGCCAGCCGGAACAGAAAAATCCCCACACCGTGCATGCCGAAGAAAAAATCCGGGTGGGTATAAATCTGCTCAACGATCTTGTCAATCTGGCCGGAGAGATGGTTCTGGGCAGAAACCAGCTCAACCAGGTCGCCATGCCCCTGGTCAAGGATATTCCAGGGCTCAATACCGTTACCGGGCATATCAGCCGCATCACAACGGAGATGCAGGAAAAAATTATGCAGATGCGGATGCAGCCGGTTTCCATGATATTCGGCAAATTCCAGCGGGTGGTCAGGGATTTGTCCAAAAAGATAAACAAGGAGATCAGGCTTTTCACTTACGGGGAAGATGTGGAACTGGACAAATCCATTATCGAGGCCCTGTCCGATCCCCTTACCCATCTGATTCGAAACAGTGTGGACCACGGCATTGAATTTCCCGAAGACCGGGAAAAAACTGGAAAACCCAGGCAGGGTCTCATTGAACTGAGAGCCTATCACCAGGCAGGACATGTCTATATCGGCATCACCGACGACGGCGGCGGCATTGACGGTCCTGCCGTGGGCGAAAAGGCCGTACAAAAAGAGCTGATCACCCGGGAGCAGATGAAGAAAATGGGTGAAAAAGAGCTGGCAAAGCTTATTTTCAAGCCCGGGTTTTCAACGGCCGAACAAGTGTCCGATGTGAGCGGCCGGGGGGTCGGCATAGATGTTGTCATGACCAATATCCAGCAGTTGGGGGGCACAGTGGAAATTGATACCGAGCTGAACCGGGGCACCACCATCAGCCTGGTGCTCCCCCTGACCCTGGCCATTGTATCGGGTCTTGTCATCTGCTTGGACAATCAGTTTTTCATTCTGCCTGAGGCCAATATTGACGAGCTGGTCCGCATCAAACCCGATGAGAGGAAAAGCCGGATCAACGTGGTTCAACAATCATATGTCCTGCGCCTCAGGGATATTCTGTTGCCCCTGGTGTCCCTCAAAGAGGTCCTTGGGCTGACCTTGAGTCCGGAAAAGGGGGATATATTTGGAAACCAGGCCGAACATCTCCGGATACTGGTGATCAAACACGGTTCGACCCGGTTCGGACTCATGTTGGATTCGGTGGAAAATATTGAAGAGATCGTTGTCAAACCCCTGCCGCGTTATCTGAGCAACCAGAAATGCTTCAGCGGAGCCAGTATCATGGGCAATGGATCCATTGCCATGATTCTTGACGTGGGCGGCCTCTTTGACAAGGCAAGACTTCATCGCGCTGAAATGAAATTAGAGGATAAAACTCTGAAAACAGAAAAAGGGACGTCTGAAAAAGACATCCAGACCCTTCTGCTCTTTGACAACTGCACCTCTGAGCGGTTCGCTCTGCCCCTGGAACTGATTACCCGCATTGAAAAGGTAAAACAGTCAAACCTTGAAAAAATAAAGGACCAGTACTATCTGCAGTACCAGGGAGATAAGCTCAGGCTTGTTTTTCTGGAACATCATCTGCCCGTGGAAAAGCCCGACAGATCCAACGATGCGACCATTGCCATTATTGTACCGAAAATGGTGAAATATCCCATGGGAATCGTGATCGGTTCTGTCCAGGGAACCATCAATGAAGCGGTTGAGATCGACACCCTCTCCATCACAGCCCCGGGACTTTTCGGGACTGCCATACTGGACGGCAGAATCACCCTGCTTCCCGACATGTACCGCCTTTTTGAGCTTGCCGCCCCTGAATGGTATGACAGAGGGGCCGGTTCAAAAAAGGATCACTCCCTGGCCAAACGGATCCTGATTGTTGAAGACACCCCGTTTTTCAGGATGATTGAAAAAGATTATCTCATCTCTGCCGGGTATGAGGTCCTGGAAGCGGAAAACGGAAAAGAGGCCCTGGCCATTCTTGAACAGGAAATTGTTGACGGGGTGATCCTGGACATTGTTATGCCTGAAATGGACGGGTGGCAGACCATCCGTGCCATCCGGGCTGACAGCAGTCTCAAGTATCTTCCGGTCATGGCCGTGACCTCCATTGCAGAGGATGTGGAAGCGGAACAGCGGAGTAAAAAGGAAGGATTTACCCAGTGGGAAGCCAAACTCAACAAAGAGCGTCTGCTGGAAAAACTGGCTGAAATGGTGACAGGCAAAAGGGAGGCAAGATAATGAAGATGATCGAGTATCAGTAAGCAGCAGGGCTTTACTGGAAGCTGATAGCTGAGTACTGACGGCTGATGGCTTTTTTAAAAAACAAATCAAAGGAAACCGCTATGTTCTCATTAAAAAATGTAAAAATGAAACCCAAACTGATCTCCCTTTTTTTGATCGCAGGAATTGTACCCATTGTCATCGTTGGCTTTTTCAGCAGTTTTAAAGCCCAGAACGCCTTGATTCATGAAACACGGAATCAGCTGATTTCGATTCGGGAAATCAAGAAAAATCAAATCAGCGATTATTTCCATAAACGCAGGGAAAATATGAATGTTCTTGCACAGACGGTGGGTACCCTGAGAAAGGAGGCGTTTGACAAGCTCGAAGCGGTCCAGAAGGCAAAAATGGATGCCATTCAAACCTGTTTCAAGGACATGTTCATGAAGATGAACATGTTTGCAGGCAGCAAAGATGTACAAGAGCTTTACGACAGGCTGTTTGTGTACCATAACGAAATGGACATCTTGCCGCGGGGAAATTATGACGTCATCACAGATGAGTACACTAATATATGGAGCACCCTGGGCAAACCTATTAAAGAGTTTCAGGAAGAAAGCGGGGTGTATGATGTGTTCATGATCTGTAAAGCCCACGGCCATGTCATGTATTCTGCGGCCAGAGCGGATGATCTCGGAGAAAACATCGGCTACGGTAAATACAAGGACTCGGGGTTGGGTGAGCTCTGGTCCAAAATGGTTGATTCAGGCGAGCCGGAAGTCGTGGATATGGCTCCGTATGCCCCGAGCAACGGAGATCCTGCCATGTTCGCCGGTTACCCCATAAATGATGAAGCAGGTGAAATGATCGGGATCATTGCATTCAAGTTTCCCCTGGATCAGATCAACAAGGTCATGAGCACCCGGTACGGTCTGGGAGAAACCGGAGAGTCCTATCTGGTGGGACAGGATAATCTCATGCGGTCCGATTCCCATCTTGACCCGGAACACCGCACAGTGAAGGCGAGTTTTGCAGACCCGGGAAAGGGAATCGTTAACACAGAAGCGACCGCTGCTGCCCTTGCCGGTAAAGACGGTCAGGATGTCATCCGGGATTATAATGGAAACCCGGTCCTTTCCTGCTATAATCCTTTGAAAATCAAGGATATTACCTGGGCTGTGGTCACGGAAATCGATGTGGCAGAAGCGTTTTCTCCCAAAGATCGTTCAGGCAAATATTATTTTAAGAAATACACTGACATGTACGGGTATTACGATGTTTTCCTGGTCAATCCGGATGGGTATTGTTTTTACACCGCACACAAAGAGGCGGATTACCAGACCAACCTGATCAGCGGCAAATACAGGGATTCAAATCTTGGCAGGCTGGTACGGAAGGTTAAGAAAACCAAAAAATACGCTCTTGCGGATTTTGAACCCTATGCTCCATCAAACGGGGAGCCCGCATCGTTTATTGCCCAGCCCGTGCTTCACGGAGAAGCGGTGGAACTGATTGTTGCGCTCCAGCTGTCCCTTAAAGCCATTAACAAGATGATGCAGCAGCGGGAAGGTATGGGGAAAACCGGTGAGGCTTATCTGGTGGGCCCTGACAAACTCATGCGCTCGGATTCGTATCTGGACCCTGAAAACCGCAGCGTAAAAGCCTCTTTTGCCCACCCAGCCTCCGGGAACGTGGACACCCAAGCATCCAGTATGGCCCTTTCTGGAGAATCTGGCGTTAAAACCATTAAAGATTATAACGGCAGTGACGTTCTGTCCGCATTTGCACCAGTAAACCTGGGGGATACCACCTGGGCACTGATTGCCGAAAAGAACGAGTCCGAGGTGCTTGCCCCGGTAAAAAGCATCAGAAATTCCATTGTTCTGATTTCAGCGTTCATCGCCCTGATTGTGGCCGCAGGTGCTTATTTCATTGCCCGTATGATTTCCGGGCCCCTGCTGAAAGGGGTTGCCTTTGCCGATGTCGTGGCCAAAGGGGACCTGACGGCAACCATTGATGTGGATCAGAAAGATGAAGTTGGGATGCTGGCCCAGGCATTGACCGATATGGTAAAAAATCTGCGGGAGATCATGACAGAACTCAGCAACAACACAGACAGCCTGTCAGGGACGTCCGAGGAACTGTCATCGGTATCCTCCCAGATGGCTGCGTCGGCCGAAGAAATGGATGCCCAGTCCTCCTCGGTGGCATCGGCTACGGAACAGGTATCTGCCAGCGTTGATACTGTGGCGTCCGCAGCAGAACAATCCAGTGCTTCCGTGGCCAGCATTGCCTCCATGACTGAAGAGATGTCCTCCACATTTTCCAATGTGGCTGAATCAGCCCATAAAACCTCGGACAGAGTGGAAAAAATGGCTAAAGACAGTGAAAGCATCTCCTCGGGGATTAATACCATGGCCGCGGCCATAGAGGAGATGACAGCATCTTTGAACGAAGTGGCTCAGAACACCCAGCAGGCCAGCCGGGTATCCAGCAACGCCAACCAGGCGGCAGAATCCATCAATGATAAAATGAACGGCCTTGTCAATGCATCCAAACAGATCGGCAAGGTGGTGGATGTGATCAAGGATATTGCCGACCAGACCAATCTGCTGGCCCTGAACGCCACCATTGAGGCGGCCGGAGCAGGAGAGGCAGGCAAAGGATTTGCCGTGGTGGCAGGGGAGGTCAAGGAGCTTGCCAAGCAGTCTGCCGATGCCACGGACGAAATCTCCGGACAGATCGATGAGATCCAGAACAGTACCAATGCGGTTGTGGATGCCATTGTGGAAATCAGCAAGGTAATCGAAGAAGTGGCCGGTATCAATGAAACCATTGCCTCGGCCGTGGAAGAGCAGTCTGCCACTGCCGGTGAGATTTCCCAGTCCGTTGCCCAGAATGCCCAGACCGTCCAGGGCATTGCCGAAGATGCCGGCCAATCCTCCCAACTGGTAAGTGAGATTGCCAGGTCAACGGATGAAGCCAACAGCACGTCAGCTGAAGTGGCCCGGCATGTAGCTGAGTTGTCCGATGCGGTCAGGGAGATAGCCAAATCCTCCACCGAGGTGGCCAAGGCAACCAACGAGATTTCCGGTAATATTCAGGGAATCAGCACGGCGTCCAAGGAAACGGCCACCGGGGCCAACCAGACCAACGAATCAGCCGGTGAACTGGCCAGGATGGCATCATCCATGGCTGCCCTTGTCAAGCGGTTTAAAATGTAGGGTTAATAAAAATTTCGGCTAATACCGATGATTGGTGGATCAACGGGATCAGGCTGTCATATAACCCACATGATGCACAGCAACACAACGAAAAATGGGTCGAAGACGCGAAGCCAACAGGAGAGTGCCGCCCCCAGCGGTTGCCTGTCAGGAACGAGAACGACGGAGGACTTTACCTGAGGCTTTAGGCTTTAGGCTTTAGGCTTTAGGCTTTAGGCTTTAAGCTTTAGGCTTTAGGCTTTAAGCTTAATCTGCGGCCTGGGGTATTCAAACTATTTGATTTTTTTAACGCCTGGCAGAGCAAAAAGTCTGATCCCCTTTGCTTTTCAATGTTCCTGACAGGCAATCGCCAGGGGCTGTTAGCTGGGGCGCATTCCCATTTTCCCGGTTAGCATAGGCATATTATCCGTAGGGGTGGAAATATGATAATTGCTTAATAAAGCATATAAAAACAATGAGTTATATGACAAAAAAACCATCCAATCCCATTTT
>JAYEJJ010000233.1:0-11258 GCA_034660495.1 Thermodesulfobacteriota bacterium
AGACAATAAGCACAATATATGGTATTTGTCTGGTTTTTTTATGCATTTAAAATTACGATCCTAAATTTGAATATTTTCAGTTAAAACAATATATTAGGTTTGTGGTGTCAGGAGCTCTGAATTTTTAAAGATTTTTTTGCAGCAACCCAGCATATGGGTGCTTTTTTGTCCGATAACGTCAATAACAAAAGCCTGATCCCGATGGCCCTGACCCCGATGGCCCGTTAACTGTGACAAATGGCCCATGTTATGACCAAGCCCTAATACATTAATGAGGAAAGATATTATTATGGAAATACAGTCAGATGTTCCAAAATTTGACGCGGATGGCCTTACCACATTTCATTACGCTCCGTTTTACTCAGACCAGCGTTTCAGCAGTGCCTATGCCAAAGCGATTTATCCCCTTCGGCCTGAAGACGCTGATGTCCGCTACCGCGGTTATATCATCCAGTGGGCTGTGTCCCAGGTCCGTGAGCTGGCTGGGGATTTTGTGGAGTGCGGTACCTACAATGCCAAGGTGGCAACGCTGATTTTGAATCTTGAGGACTTGCGTGGAAAAAAACGCAAATTTCATCTGTTTGACACCTTTTCCGGAATACCGGCAGAGATGTTGACCCAGCGGGAGCAGGATCTGGGGTTTGCGGGTCAGTTTTCCGATGTGTCTCTTGCTGAGGTCATGGAAAAATTAAAAGATTACCGGGATATTGTTGAATTTCATAAAGGGGTTATTCCTGATTCCTTTCAGGGATTTTTTCCTGGCAGGGTTGCCTTTCTGCACCTGGATTTAAACGGTGCAAAGGCAACCCAGGCCGCTTTACATCTGTTTTATCCTGCTCTGGTTCAGGGGGCGGTTGTCCTTTTTGATGATTATGGCTGGGATGGGTATGAAGATCAAAGGAAAGTGGTGGATCTTTTTTTTGCCGATAAAAAAGAGGAGACCCTGGCGCTTCCTACAGGTCAGGGCATGGTCATCAGGAAAAGTCACAGCCGGGCATAAGGACGTTTTTTGTTTCGGGCAGGCAGGGGGTCATGATGCCGAAGCGGCTGGTGAAAATCATATTTTTTCACCGGTTATGATGATGCCGTGCCCTTTGTTAAAGCAGCGGGCGGCCCAGTACAGAGCGATTAATGCCGCATTAACAAAAGCCCCCCGGCGGCATTCACAATATTTGAATCTTTTCCACAAAAGAGGATCGGATTGTATGGAGAGGATTTTCAGGTTGTGCCTGTGAAAAAGATCAATCAGAGCGGTTTTACTGAAAAAAAAGTGATGGTCAGCATGGAAAATGGATAAAACCGGGTATTTGATTTTTTTGAAACTTAAATGGTAAGCCATCACGGCTGCCTGGAAAAATATGGATTTTATGTCAGGGGTTCGAATGACAATAATGCCTTTTGGTCCCAGGGCATTCACCATTTTTTTCATAACATTGTCCATATCTCTGCAGTGTTCAATAACATCCCATAAGGTGATAATATCAAAATGTTCTCTGTCCATGACGTTTGACTGCAGGATATCTGACTGCTCAATTTTTATATGATTTCCCAGACGTCTGCAGGCTTTTTTACATGCAAACAAAGATGGGTCCAGCCCTGATACATTATATTGGTGCTGTGCAGCGCATTCCAGAAAAATACCTGTGGAACACCCGATGTCCAATAGTTTACCAACCGGTTTCAGGGGTTTGATTAATTTCAGCCGTTCAAGGGACTGCTCAATTAAACCGCTTTGTTTTTCTTTTTCAGGACTATCACCTGACATTGTGTTCTGGTAGTCAAGGTCGTACATCTGCTGATCATCTGCCTGGGAATCAAATACACTGTCTGCAAACCTTACATCACATGACAAACAACGGTAAATCACACGTTCTCCAGTGGTAACCCCCCAGCTTGAAGAGACATTGCCTCCTGAAAGAGACAGCGCCTTTGTTATGTGTCTGTTACGGCAGCATGGGCATATTATCTGTTGATCATCTATTTTTTTCATAAAATTTGTCTGACTTGAACATGTAAATTTTTTACCCTTTATTTTTATATGAAAGCCATCAGCCATCAGTACTCAGCTAACAGCTAACACTCGGTTATCAAGTTTTTATGAAAGGGCCGATTAAGAGCCCCCAGCGGTTGCCTGTCAGGAACATTGAGAACCAAAGGAGATCAGACTTTTTCCCTAAGCTTTCATGCTTTGTTGTGGGCAGAACGAGATGTAAAGATGTCTGCCCGCGGCAGTTATCTGTGAAGACCTGACCCTGTTTCCCGTTTTTTCAGCACCGCAGGACGGGTGCGATTTTGTCCAAATGCTAATTGTTTTTATCGGCAAAGACAAGCATATTTCCATTGGGTACGCTGACAAAAGGCAATTTTTTTAAAAACCCGCTGCCTGCTTTTTCAATCCATTTCAGTGGAAAAATCAGGTCTCCCAGGTCTCCCAGACGGTTTAAAACAAAATCCAGGCCCACCCACTGGAAATCAGAGAAAAATTTTATATTGGAATACCCGTGATTGACTAATAACCGGTATATGGATTGCGGATTATAGAGAAGGACGTGCTGGGGAACAATATAGCTGACCCAGCGGGCGCCTGATATTTTAGACAGCAGGGAGGTGGTATTGGGTGTTGTAAACAATAGTGTTCCCGATGGTTTCAGATGCGTATTCAAGTATGAGAAAAAATGATTTGGGTCAATAATATGCTCCAGTACGTCAAAAAAAATAATATGATCAAATTTTCTGGACGTGTCAATATCTTTTATGGTACCGACTTCCCCTTTAAATCCAAGTTTTCTAATTGAATCTATGGCCTGAGGATTGGGATCCACACCAAGGTATTCAATATTTCTGAATTTTTTTAACGCTTCTGCCGTGCATCCCGGTCCACATCCCAGCTCCAGGACAGAAGCATTGCGCAGTGCCTCAGGATGCAAGGCTTTTGCAAACCTTTTTTCTGATGTTTTAATGAGTCCGGGTTTCAGGGATTCATAATCCGTGTAACCGATATTTCTGTCTTTATTGTGATAGTAATTATCTATGGTATACCAGGCGGCAACCTCACAGGCTGTCGGGAATGGATCTATGCGAACGGTTCCACACGTTAAACATGTAATATATTTAAAATTTTGAACCTTATGTCGCAGTGTACAGTCTCTACTGCTGCAGACCGGGCAGGTGCTTATTCTGTTTTTCATAGTGCTGCGTTTCATCCTGGAAAACAAATATTCACTCCCAATAGATATTTTTTTTAAAACTGATCATCTGTTCACTGAAATATTTTTTTTTGTACCACCTGACCGGGATCAGCAGGATATCTTGGATCATTCCAGGACCGTGTCTGATAAAATTAACGGTTGAGTCTTCCTGGGTGCACAATTTAACAGGGATGCGTTGTATTAAAATATTATATTTCAACAGCAGATAGTAAATTTCAACATCAAAGGCAAATCCGTTAACCCTGAGTAAGGGGAACAGTATCTCTGCCAGGGAACCGCTGAATGCTTTAAACCCGCATTGTGAATCAAAAATACCACCAATAACAAAGAGTGTTATTATTTTGGAAAAAAACTTGCTTGCTATTTTTCGAATCCAGGGCAATTTAACATCATAACACGAATGAAACAATGTTCTGTCTCCTGCCACAAAATCCAGGTTTTTTTCAATAATTAAATGGTAAGCGTACATTATGGCGCTTAAGTCATAGGGCAGATCTGTATCTGTAAAGATACGGCAGTCCCCATTTGCCTGGATCATGCCTGTTTTGACAGCGGCGCCTTTTCCTTTGTTGACCTTGAGCTGAAGCAGTTTTACCGATTCCGGGAGCTCACTTTGATGTATACGGTCTTGTTCACGGCTGCCGTCATCAACCAGAAAGATTTCATAGGGGATCTTTTTATTTTCAAGGTAATTATCCAGAATGATCATTCTGGATAATGTTTTGGTCCGATCATTGTATGTAGGAACAATAATGGACAGCAATTTATATGAACCGGTTCTTTTTATACTGTTTTCTGTTAACAATAATTTCCCTTTGTTAATCGTTTGAAACCCAGGTAATCCAGGCAGACGTTCCTGATAGATTGCTTTCAGCCGATTGTGCTTATGGTAAATAACAATTTTAAAAAGATCCTTCAAGTTAATTTATGTGAAAGCCTTCAGCCATCAGTACTCAGTTATCGCTTCCAGTAACAATCGTAAATTTTTTTCTGCTGGTTTCCGGGGATGATGGCTTTCATGCTTCATTGTGTCTGCCAGGACTTGCAGGTAAATGTCCATATTAAAAAATTTGATCATCGAGTATATGAAATTTTTATCCCGAATTTGCGGTGGTGCTTTTTGTAAAGATATGATATCAAACAATACCTGCCTGCTGACAGCCAGACCGTCAGGGCGGCTGCTCCTTAAAAAAACAGGAGATAAAAGGTGGTGCTTTTGGCATCCTTCAAAAGTACTTTACACTTTTTTGGAGCATTTCCAATTTGTAGAGGTCTTTTTGCAAAAGACTGTAAAGTACTTTTGGGCTCATATGAAGGATGCCGTGCTTTTTTAGAAGATTATGTTAATTTTCGGATTTTGCTGTGTAATGTGTAATGAATGGGGTCAATGGGGTCAGGCCTGCGTTATTGGGGGGTCACGGGGTCAGCTGCTGACCCCCATAAACTCAAGCTGTAAGGAGCAGAGATCTGATGTTCAGGGTTAGTGTACAGAATGTCCGCAAGGAGTACAAGATATATGCAAATCCCCATGACCGGCTGTTTGAGGCGGTGCTCAGAAAGCCGAGGCATACTGTGTTTCGTGTTCTGGAGGATATTTCCTTTGAGGTGGGCATTGGACGCTCCCTTGGGGTGATCGGGGATAACGGGGCAGGCAAGTCAACTCTGCTCAAACTTCTGGCAGGAACGGTTCAGCCGAGTTTCGGCACCATTGAAATGAGGGGCCGGGTGGCTGCGCTGCTGGAACTTGGCGCAGGGTTTCATCCTGAATTTTCCGGCCGGCAGAATATTTTTCTCAATGCGTCCCTGCTTGGCATTTCCCAGGGGGAGATTGAGCGCAAAGAAGAGGAAATCATAGCCTTTTCTGAACTTGACTCCTTTATTGACCGTCCCGTACGAACCTATTCTTCAGGCATGTATGTCCGGCTTGCCTTTTCCATTGCCACCATGGTGGATCCGGATATTTTGATCATTGATGAAGCCCTTGCTGTCGGGGATATGTCGTTTCAGAAAAAATGCATCCAGCGCATGAACCAGTTCAAGGAGCAGGGAAAGACCATGCTGTTCTGCAGCCATTCCATGTACCATGTTCAGGAGTTGTGCGAGCGGGTGATCTGGCTTGAAAACGGCAGGATCAGAAAATTCGGTCCCTGTGATGAGGTGGCTGCCCAGTATGAAGCGTTCTGCAATGAAAAAAAAGAGGCAATGGATGACAGCCGGGAAAAGGTTTCGGGATCATCTGCACCGGATCAGGACTGCAGGATAATTTCCTTTGCGGTAACAGCACCGGACGGGTCAGAAGTGACCGAACTCAACCCGGAGACAGCTGTTGTCCTGGATATGAAAGTTGAAATATGTGAGGATAACCAGCGGCCGAATTTCGGATTTGCCGTGATGACACTGGAAGAGGAGATTGTTGCGGCAAGCCTGACCCATTACGATGATATTAAATGCGGCCCCTATTCCAGGGGTGATGTTTTGTCTGTCCGGTATTTTATGGACTCCTTTCCTTTGCGGGTCGGAACCTTTCTGCTCCTGGGCGCGGTTTCAGAAGACACCGGTCTGCTCTGGTATGACAGCAGATATCTCGGCCCCTTTACCATCACCGCGAAAAAAGGCATGGGTCGGGTGGCTGTAAAAGGCAAATGGGAAATCCAATAACGCAGGCCTTTTGCAGGCAAACATCGATCCGGCCACGGCAAATCGACCCGGCCACGGCAAAGAGAGAAACGCCGGCAACGGCAAAGTTTTGACAAGTGTTTCTTATAACCCACATGTCCTGGCGGACACAACGAAGCATGAAAGCTGTTAGCTGAGTACTGAGTACTGATGGCTGATGGCTGACGGCTTTCATATAAAATTAATAGCAAGGTGGAAAAAACCAAAGCCTGATTCCGCCTAAAGAGATAAAATAATGATTTTTCCTTTAAATGTGATTCTGGAAACCAGTTCCCTGTGCAATGTGTCCTGTCTGGGGTGCGCCCTTCACGGCTCCCATGCATGTGTCACCCGTTCTTTCGGCAATATGAAAAAAAACATATGGGACCCAGTGATCAAGGAGATCGGTTCCTGGGATCAGAAAACCACAGTAACAGCCCATGGCGGGGGGGAACCCCTGTTAAATCCGGAACTGAAGGATATCCTTTGTTTTGCAAAATCCTTTGACAATATTGAGGTCGGGTTCTTAACCAATGGGATGCTGCTGGATGAAGCCTGGGCTGAATTTTTGACGGACCAGGGAATTGACTGGATAGCCTTGAGCATTGACGGGGTGGACCCGGACACCCATGACCGCATAAGAAAAAAATCCGATCTGATCCGGGTGGAGAATAATCTGCAGACCCTTCTTGAGGTGAAAAAGCGTAAAAAAGCAGCCTGGCCTGCCGTTAAACTCAATATGGTGGCCTATGATGAGATTGCAGACCAGCAGGACAGATTTATTGACAAATGGATAGACCAGGTGGAATCGGTCATGATTTCCCATTACAGAAACCCGCCGGACAGCAAACGATGGCCCCATGTGCCCAAAGAGAGAAAGCCCTGTCCCCTGTTGTGGTCCCAGATGGTTGTGGCCTGGGACGGAAGGCTGGGGCTGTGCTGTGAAGATTTTAACATTGATTTTTCCCTGGGCCGGGCAGGGGGCAAAACCTCCCTGGTGGACCTGTGGAATGACAAACCCTTTGCAGATGTCAGAAATCTGCATACAGCCGGCCGGTTTGATACCCATCCCATGTGCCGCACCTGCGATACCTGGGCGGAAGATCTGGAAAGAAGGACAATGTATGATCCTGACAGAAACTGCCATGTGGTAACATCTCCCTCCCAGAAGGCCTTTTACAGATGAGTGGACTGCACCATTATCCGTCATCAGATCCTGATGCCCTCCTAAAGGAGCTGGGTATTGATGTGAGTGCCAGAATTCTCGATGCCGGCAGCGGGGGAAGTCCCTTTAAATACGCGGATGTCATCGTGGACCGGGATTTTTCACCGGGAAACCGGCACAGGGACGGAATTGACGGACTCAGGCATAAAACCGGGCATGCCTGTGTTCAGGCCGATATCCAGTCCCTTCCCTTTAAAGACAATGCCTTTGATTTTGTGGTGTGCATGCATGTGCTGGAACATGTGGCCTGTCCGGACCGGGCCTGTGAGGAACTGATGCGGGTGGCCCGGGCCGGGTATATTGAAACCCCGAGAAAGTGGACGGAATTCTATGCCGGCCATCCAGCCCATATCTGGCTGGTGGACACGTTCAGTGACAAAATTGTATTTGAACCGGCGGATTTTGATGATTTTCCCTTTATCAATTTTGCCCTGCCCCCGCTGTGGGAGTCTGAAAAACTGCAGCACCGGCTGTTTTCTGATTTCCCGGGGATTCCCAATGTGCAGCTGGCCTGGAAGAGCCGCTTTGCCTGTGAGGTCAAATCAGAGCTGCCGGAACGTCTTCTGGAAAAGGAATACCTGGCTGAACGGCATTACTGCTTTGCCAGAAATCTTCTGCTGTGGATGGGAGATTTTTCCAACGGGGCATTTCATGCACAAACCGCTGCCGGCATGGTGCCTGATTGTGACAGATACCTTCGGCTGTCCAGGTTTTACAAGGGGTTAACCTGTGATTTTAAGACCTTGTTTTTTTCCGGCCTGTCATGGAAGATGACAGTGGCAGCCCTGGTGTGCCGGATACTGCAGTCCGTTAGTATCAGATGTCTGCGCTTTTACAGAACGATTCTCAGGAGGGCGGGATATGGATGATACCTGTATTTATGAAGATGTTCCCTATATTTATGAAATTGAACCCACCAATCACTGTCCGTATAAATGTATCATGTGTCCCAGGGGACTTGGGAAAATGACCCGGGACAGAGGGTTTATGTCTCTGGATGTGTTTGCCCGTATTCTTGAGATGTTTCCTGACCATCAGAAACTGGTCAGGCTTCATCATTTTGGCGAGGCCATTCTCCATCCGGATATTGATGTGATGATAGACATGGTAAACCAGGCCGGGCGGATTCCAGTGATTTCATTCAATCCGGCCACACTGACACCTGCCCTGTCACAGAGAATTGTTGATGCCAGGCCGGGACTGGTCTGCTTTTCCTTTGATGCCTTTACAGACCAGGGCCTGGAAAAAATCCGGGGGACCAGGCGCTCCTACAGGGAATGCCTGGCCCGGATGGACCTTTTTATTCAGATGAGCCGTGAATCCGGCCGTGAATCCGGTCATAAGATGCTAAAGGTGATCCAGACCGTTGCCCTGGATGAAAACACCCTGAATCCGGAACAGACAAAAGGGCTGGATCGTTTGAAGGAAACTTATGCTGCACAGGATATTGCCTTTTACCATGCGGAAAATACAGGGTTTGGCGACATTGCCCTGGCGGAAAGAACAAAAACCGGGGCCGCGGCCCTGTTAAAGGCGGGTGCTGCTGCCTGTGCCGCGCCGTTTTCTGAAGTGTCCATATTGTGGAACGGGGATGTGGTATTATGCTGTTATGATTATGACGGGTTTAATGTGATCGGCAGTATAAAGGACAACACCCTGCACGACATTTGGCAGGGCAGAAAAATCAGTCAGATCAGGGGCTTGTTCAGCACAGGTAAGACCGGCAGCCTGCCCCTGTGTAGCCGTTGTTTTATGGCACCCCACAATTTTACCGGACAGGGCCTTGATGACAGCCCATGTGAAAAAGCCTGGAAAGAGGAATCCTTTCTTCTGGATCTTCTGAACCAGCACGGATGTTTAGAAGAAAAACATGATCAGTCCTGAAAAATCAGGATTTAAGGTAAGATTGTGGTAAAACTTGATCATCGAGTAAAAGGCGAAAGCGTGGAGATTAAATACAAGACCTATACGTTGCGGGAATTTCAGCCCGGTGATGAAACAGGGATATTAAAGCTCTGGCAGACGGCATTTAAAGCAGAAATGGACCCGGCACTTTTAAAATGGAAGCACCTGGACAACCCTTATGGGCGCACCATGGTTCTCTGTATTGCCGAAGACAGGGAGATTGTTACCTTTTACGGCGGCATTGCCTTTCAGATGAACTGTCAGGGCAGGACCATCCATGCAGTGCACCTCATGGATATCATGTCCCATCCAGGTCACCGTGAAAACCGGGTGTTTGCACAAACGGCCAGAGCTTTCATGAAGATCTGCTGTGTGCCGGACAAGCTGCAGTTTATGTATGGATTCCCCGGTGCATTTCATTATGATGTAGGCGAGCGGCTGTTAAATTATAGAAAGATCAGTTCTGTCAAATACTGGACAGCCCGCGCAGAAGACCTCCTTGCAGAAGGTCTCCCTGCCGAAGGTCTGCTTTCAGAAGGTCTGCTTTCAAAAGATCCCAAAGCAGAAACCGACTGTAAACATCATCTGAAACAAAATAGTCTGCATGGGCAGAAAGGCTGTAAAGCCGGACATGGAAGAAAAGAAGTGCCGATCCCCTCTATTGCCATGATCCCTGTGGCAGCCATTGGGGAAATGGATGAACTGGCGCCGGCCTTTGACCAGTTATGGCAGGCCTGTCTCAAAGATTATCCCCTGTCTGTTGCAAGGGATGCACGATTTGTAAAATGGCGCTATTTTCAGCATCCGCATAACCAGTACAACGTGTTTGTGTTTCAGAAAAAATCTGATGGTTCAGGGTTTGGCCGCACATTGATCAGGACCCTTAAATCTTTTTTTTCATCAAAATCAGACACGTTTCCGTTCACAGCCAGGCGCATGTCCGAAGTCAAACACAGGTCTGCAGTCAAACACATGTCCGAATCCAAACACAGGATCGCAGCCAGACACAGGTCTGCAGTCGATCACAGTTTTACCGCCAGTCAGCCATCCGCAGCCAGCCAACAATCTGCAGCCAGGCACAGGTTTATGGACAAAGGCCGGTACAGAATCTGCGCCTATCTTGTTTTTTGTGTGAATAATGATAAACTAGTGCTTGTGGATATACTGATGCCTGATTCCTTAACCCTGTTTAAGGAAATCATGGGCTGTGCTGCCCGGTATATGATAAATGAAAAATTTCAGGAGATAGAGACCTGGCTGCCGGAAAATCATTTTATTGCCAGGCATGCAGAAAAAGCAGGGTTTAAAGAAAGCCAGGAACCCCTTGGCATTATTCCCACGGTGTCTCTTTTTGATCATTCGCCGTCCCTGGCATGGGTGACGGAAAATTTTTACTATAATATGGGTGACGGGGACCTGTTCTGATAACTCAGGCAACTTCTGTTTGGGTTAGGTTGGCTCGCCAACCTTATATATAAGGAACACCCGTGAAAAATCAAACAACTAAGGGGGCGGCAGACAAGGGGCTAAGGAGCACTTGATGGGGCAACTGAGCCATGAGTTCTATTGGAAAGCACCCGGTGACTGCACCAGCGTATATATTCCTATCCGCCCTTTGCTCCTTGTCTGTGGCCTTTTTTAGAACTTCAGTTCGGTAACTATAGTCTTGATTTGGAAGGGGGGAGAAATTATGAAGATGATCTTTTGTGGATTTTTTTTGGGGGTAGCTTGGACCATGTTTGGATTTTTGGTCTGGGATGGGATTAAATTTCGCAAGGAATTGAAAGCAGGGCTGGATATGAACCATTCAGAAGGCTCACTGCTGAGGCGGCAGCTTCAGGCGTTGAGGCAGTATGCCGGGAAAAATCCTGAGTTTGCCGAAATCATGAGAGGGTTGTCACTGCTTTGATACCAGTTGTTTTTACTATATGCATAGATTTGGGGGAAGCACGATTATCATGATAACCAGGGAAATTCGTAAATTCCTGTCAATGGTTCACCCTGATCGTTTTCCATATTCTCCGGAAAAAAGAAAGGTTAACGAAGAATCCATGAAATCTCTGATGGCCCTTTTGGAGATATCCCATAGTTGTCGGTTTTATATGGTGCCTCAGGAAATTTGTTTTGATTTCTATATTTGTCAACAACCCCTGAGCTAAAGACTCAGGGGCTTGCAAGGCAACTTGTAAGCCCGGTTGATTAGCCTAAGCCACAGAAAAATTGGTGGCTACGTTACATTGGAATATATAGTCATCCCAAGGTAC
>JAYEJJ010000234.1:0-2233 GCA_034660495.1 Thermodesulfobacteriota bacterium
GCAGATATCTAAACGAGCAAGAGATCCGGCTCGAAAATGGAAAGCGCCTCTTATACGACGTCGGGCCAGATCCACGAGAGAGTGTCCAATGAGATCCGTATTTTTTGAGGCTATTTGAAGAAGTCTGTTGCACAAGAAATATCACAAAATTTTCTCTACGCCGTTGAAACCTGTGACAGCGATGGCCGTTTCAGCCATCGCACTGAAATGCTGCACTGTTTTCTAAGCCTTCTGCAGTAAAAGACAATTGACAAAAAAGGATACCATCAGGATAGTACTATGAATATTAAAGCAGAACAATTAAAAAAAATAGCCATAATTGGTGCTGGAAGCTGGGGAACGGCCCTTGCCAACCTTCTGGCCGGCAAGGGATACACCGTTGACCTGTGGGCCTATGAAAAAGAGGTGAAAGCGGATATTTTAAATGAACAGGAAAATAAAATTTTCCTGCCGGGCATAAAATTGTCCAAAAAAATAATTCCCTTTAATGATCTTACAAAAGTAATTCAAAACAACTCTGTTTTTCTGATTGTGGTCCCCTCCCATACCATGAGGGCGGTGTGCACAAAAATCAGCGATCATATTTCTGAAGATTCCATTTTCATCACCGCATCCAAGGGCATTGAAGAAAAAACACATTTGACCATGTTTGGTGTTATAAAAGAAACCATCCCAAAACTTAAGGAAGAGAATCTGCTTGTGCTGTCCGGCCCGAGTTTTGCCAAAGAAGTGGCCCAGAAAATTCCCACGGCCATCACCATTGCCTCAAAAAACATTGACACCGCAACCTATATGCAGCATGTGTTTGCCACGGATTATTTCAGGGTATATGTGAACAACGACCCCATCGGCCTGGAACTTGGGGGCGCTGTCAAAAATGTCATTGCCATTGCTGCGGGATTTGTTGACGGAATGGGACTTGGACTCAATACCAGGGCCGCCGTAATCACAAGGGGCCTTGCAGAGATAAGGCGAATCGGAATCAAACTCAATGCCAATCCCCATACATTTTCAGGACTTTCCGGGGTAGGAGACCTGATACTGACCTGTACCGGTGATTTAAGCCGCAACTATACCGTTGGAAAACTGCTGGGCCAGGGCATGACCCTTGATGACATTCAGGGATCAAGAAGAACCGTAGCAGAAGGGGTCCTCAACACAAAATCAGTTTACAACCTGGCAAAAAAACTGGGGATTGAACTTCCCATTATCAATGAAGTATACAAAGCATTATACGAAAACCAGAATCCTGAAGAAAGCATTAAACGCCTGATGACAAGGCCCCTTGGCAATGAAATCAGTGAACTCCCGTAAAATTGAGCTCTTTGATGCCCATTGTCATCTCCAGGACAAGAGAATCATATCAGACAGTGATATGATCATAAAAGGGTGGCAACGGCATGGTGGCACCTTTCTCAGCTGCTGCGGCACCTGTGAGGAGGACTGGCAGGCTGTTGCCGCCCTGTCAGACCAATACCCCTGCATTCTTCCAAGTTTTGGTATCCATCCCTGGTCTGCTGAAACAGCAGCAGACAACTGGGCAGCCACCCTTGAAAATCTCCTTGACAGCCATCTTTCAGGTATTGGTGAAATCGGCCTGGACCTTGTTAGAAAAGGAGATTTTGATCTTCAAAAAACAATATTTAAAACACAGATCATCATGGCAAAGGAAAAAAAGCGGCCGGTATCCATCCATATGAGAAAGGCATGGGACCCGTTTATTCACATATTAAAACACATCGGGCCTTTGCCATCAGGCGGACTTATCCACGCATATTCCGGATCAGCAGACATGATCCCTTTGTTTGAAACATACGGATTCTACATTTCCTTTTCAGGCCCAGTTACCAGCAAAAAAAACAAAAAAATCAGAAAAGCACTGCAAAACACCTCCCTTGACCGCATTCTCATTGAAACCGATTCGCCGGACATGATGTTCAGTCTGCCCGACACCCTGGATCAAAAAACAAACAAACCTGAAAACCTTGTCTATATAGCATCTGCAGCTGCTGAAACCTTGAATCTTTCCTTTGAAAAACTTGCCGGGATCACGGTGAGTAACGGGAAAAAACTATTTCACTCGATCATCAAGTTTTTTGAATAGCACCGCCCCCAGCGGTTGCCTGTCAGGAACGAGAACGACGGAGGACTTTTTCCCTGCCAGGCTAAAAATCAAGGAACTGCGGCCTGCGGTCCTCAAACAGCTTGATTTTTTTAACGCCTGGCAGGGAAA
>JAYEJJ010000235.1:0-2201 GCA_034660495.1 Thermodesulfobacteriota bacterium
AAATTCCCTGAAAAATAAGGCGACACACAAATCATAATAAAAGTCAAGAAGTATTTTTCGAAAACTCAAGTATATATAGAAAATGATTATGCATTCAAAATTAGCTGAGGTCAGGAGTTCTGAATTTTGACACGTTAGATGTTGAAATTGTTGGCTTTTATCTCTAAAAACCACTCCAAGCCATATGAAATCGACTATAGCTGTTAGCTGAGTACTGATGGCTGATGGCTTTCATATAACCGGTATGGCCGGACCATGATCACCGACCCGGCCACAACGAAGAATGAAACACCGCCAGTGGCAATGCTCTGACAAGTGTTTCTTATAAAGCCATGGCGTACACATCAATCATTATAAACCCGGAGAGATCAATAGATGGGACCGTTACAGGAAAAACTTGACCACCTGGCGCAGAGAATGGAGAAACTTGGGATTCATAAACAGGATATTGAAGAAAAATTCATCAAGGCATCGGGCAGGGGAGGGCAAAAGGTCAATAAGACTTCCAGCGCTGTATTTGTAAAACATATTCCCACAGGTATTTTTGTTAAATGCGGCAGTGAACGCTCGCTTACCCTGAACCGGTTCCTTGCCCTGCGCCGTCTAACTGACCATATTGAATCAGCACAGTCAAACAGCTCATCCAGAAAAAGCGCGGCTTTAGAAAAAATCAGAAAGCAGAAAAAAAGAAGAAAAAAGAAATCCCAAAAAAAGCACGGATTTATTTAAAATGCGCCCAGCTGGCATTTTTTGATTCGAATACCCAGAACGTCACATGCAGAGGCAGTGTCCACCCTTGATATTTTCATAGTTCTGGCTGTTTCCCAGCACTGGGCACAGGTGATGATCTCATTTTCTGCTGCTGCCTTAATTTTTTCTGCCAGTTCATCTGACACACTGATGTCTTTTTTAAGTATTTTTCCCCCGGGCTCGTAGCCAAACAGCCCGTTGCTGCATTTGATCAGTCTCAATTCCAGAAGATCCGCCTGAACCCCGATTTCCAGGGGAGTCATATCAACCTCTTTTGCAGCTGCATGGGCAGAAGCGCAGGCGATCTGTCCGTTTTTTGATTTTTCCCTGAGTACCTGAGCCGCCTTTTCATCAAGTTTTTTGTCTTTGTGTTTTTCAGCATAATGCCCGGCATCTTCGTGTGTCATATTTTTTCCTTTGTAAAATTTTTCTGTTTAAAAAAAATAACCCAAATTCAGGTCGGCAATGTTGAATCATTTTCTGCCGGAAACGAGTGCGGTTGGGTGTATGATTAAATTCATTTAGATTATTGCACAGCCTGAAAACAGATCCTCTCAAACCCCAGGGAGACCACCACAAATTTCTTCAGCCGCAGATTGCCGTATTTGTTTTCCAGTTTTCTGCCATATTCTTTAACCTGTTTTGACCCTTGTGTCATCTTATTTGCGATGGAAGGAAGCTTTATGAGTTCATCTGCCGTGAGTTTTTCTGCTGCACCGGCATCCAGTGCCGCCTCTTTAAGGGAGACAAATTTAAACTCAATCAGCACATCATAAACCTTGCCGTAGCGTTTGTCAGGCCTGATGATCATGGTAAGGTCTGCGTGTCTGCGCTCAATTTCCGTCTCAGAATCCATGATATAGATGATATCATTGTACAGCAGGGTTAAAAATGCGGTTTTTACAGTGAGCTCATTGGCCCATCTGTAGTCCCGGTTGTGGAACACCTTGAAATAGCGCTCCTCCATGAATCTGCACAGGGGCGCCATCTCCCCTTTCTGGAACACAAGTTCTGCCGCGTTTCTGCCGTCGTCCCGGTCATGGGGTTCCGGCAGCAGCATTTTGTAAATCTGCTCCACATAAAGGCTTTTCATTACAAGGTTGGGCACCTTTAAGATCACTTTTAAATCGATGGTGTCTTCTGCAATGGTGAGTACGCCAAAATAGTAGAGAAAGGATGCCAGAAAAGTGTGGTTCCGGGATTTGTCCGTTAGCATCTCTTTGACACCGAAGCGTTTGCTGATGTTTGGGACGATAACATGGTAATCCTTTTCTTCCATGAGATTCATTAAAAGCTCTTTTCCCTTTGGTATCTGTGCAATGTACTCAAGCTTGGATTCGTCTACGGCAAGGTTGTCATCCAGCATCTCCCTGGGATATCTGCAGCTTTTTTCGAATTTTTTTAAAAAATACAGACAAAGGGTGGGGTTGTAGATGTACTCAGCATTGCCA
>JAYEJJ010000236.1:0-11099 GCA_034660495.1 Thermodesulfobacteriota bacterium
ACCATGGAAAAGGAAACCGGGTCACGAAAGGACATCCAATTTCAGAGCTCCTGACACCACAAACCTAATATATTGTTTTAACTGAAAATATTCAAATTTAGGATCGTAATTTTAAATGCATAAAAAAACCAGACAAATACCATATATTGTGCTTATTGTCTTTGTTTTTAAAAAAAAATACTATATATAGAAAATGATTATGCATTCAAAATTAGCTGAGGTCAGGAGTTCTGAATTTTCAATTGAATAACTTATTATCATTTTACTGTCACCTTGTTAGAAATCAGCTTCTTAAAGCGGTTACCTGTCAGGAACATTGAGAACCTAAGGAGATTAGACTTTTTCCCTGCCTGGCGTTAAAAAAATCAAGCTGTTGGAGGACCAGTGGCCGCAGGTCGCTGATTTAAAAGCTTATTCTAAGTATGAAAATTTACCAGTCCCCCCAGGGTCTTGTCTGTTTTTATCCCCCCAGGGTGTTGTCTGTTTTTAAAAGACGGCGCCATTGCTGCATGAAAAAAACCCGTTCAATAAAATGCTCTCTGAGTTTGGGGTCATTAAGCCGGCTGGATTCTTCAACTGGAATATCTGGAAAATTCTCTATGAATGCCCTGGCAAAAAGGCCTGTACCGTTTTTTTGCATTTTTTTATTGTCATCAAACACCTTGACCCGGTAAAGACCGCAGCTCGGGGATTTGCTTTTAAAAACAAACCCACATAAATCCTCCTGTTCAAGAACAGGGATCTTTGTTTTGATCCAGTCTTTCATCTGAAGGGTTTTGTCTATTTCTGTCTCCCGGGTTACCAGATCCGGATTTTGAAAATCGCCTCTGAGCTGAATGGGCTCTCTTGGCACGGGCATACCGGATTCCATTTCAGGGCAGACAGAAACAAACCGGCAGAAAAGACCAAAGGTATCGGTCAGGTAGTGATCATGGCTATGGTTTCCGTCATACCTGACCCTGTTTCCCAGAAGACAGGAACTCACCCCAATTGTAACGGGATCGAATGTAACAGAATCGGTCATAACGCTCTCATTAGAAAATACATCATGTTTCATCTATTATTCTTCATCTATCAGATAGGTGTTTCGAAACATTTTCTCCATATTGGGATGATGAAGGGGATAATCCATCTCCACCCTATGACAGACAGCACAGTTCCTGTCTCCTCCCAGGGGTATGGGACTGCCCTGATATTGAATGGGCTGCATATTGTCCCTGTTCTTTGCATACATGTTAAAGGCAGGATACACTGCATGGGGAGTTCCATGACAGGCAGCACACCGGATACCGCCGTCACCGGTCCGCGCTTTAAACAGCCCTGCTGAGGTTTCCGTCCAGATATTAAAGGCAGAATCCGTTTCAGGGGGTTCAAAATCAAGATGACAATTCAGGCAGTCAGGTTCCTGTTCCCACGGCATGCGCGGATTTATGTCCTCAACCGATGACACTTCCCGCGGGGATAAATGGGTCATGAGCCGGTCCGCCCCTTTTTTATTCAAGGATTTTTCATGTTTTAAAAGACTTAAGGCATGATCCTCAAGGGTGCCGTGACAGTTGATGCATGTCAACCCCATGGATGCATGAACCCCCCGCAGACAGGCTGTTGAACCGTTTTTGTCTGATGGATGACAGCTGCTGCATGCACTTTCATCCCGGCCTGTTAAAAAATTGGCATGCCAGCCGTGAATGGCCGTAGACAGATTCAGCATGTTTTCCCTGCCTGCCTTATCCTGACCTGACCTGGAATGACACGTATAGCAGGTTTTTGGCCTTCCGAATTCTGCCTCAGCCAGAAGATCGGTTTTGTTTTTTCTATCATGGACGGCCAGGATTTCCCTGGCAGTTTCATCTGAAATGCCTGCCCTGTTGTCTACCCGCCAGGGTCCGCCATGGCATTTTCTGCAGCCCGTTTCCGTGGATACCGGCGCCACCATTTTTGTCCGGGCCAGAATATCTCCTGATGTTTTGTCCCGGGCGGTAATTGTAAAAACAGGGTAGGGATGATACCCCTTACCCTCGGAATAGGGTGTTACCGGCACCTTTGACGCTTCATAGGCATTTGACAATTCATTAAACTGCATCTTTCCCGAGGTGCTGTTTCCGGTGAGTCCTGTATTCAGGGCAAGGGGCTGATCAAGGTCTGACAATTCTTCTGCAAACCGCCAGAAGTCAACCGAGGCTGAAGGATTTTCAAACCCTTTTTCCACCTCATAGGTCATGTCAACGCTGGTGGCGACAATTTCCGGCAGTTCCCCCCGTCTGATCAGCTGGGCTGAAATGGTGTTTCCCATGGGCATGAGGATCCAGAACGGGTAACTGTCAATAATGCAGGTCATACCCAGGCTGTTCCATGCCAGAACAAGGTATTCATCTTCGTTTTCATCAAATAAAGGCAGAGGTTCCAAAGGCACCTGGTTTACTTTTGGGGAAGGCACCGGTTTTTTCTTTTTGTGAAGCCCTTCAACAATATATCGGGCAAGGGCAAGGCGTTCCTGATCTGTTCCCATAAAGGGAGGCATGTACGCATTTATCCTGCCCAGTCCGTTGAGCATGGAATCCATACCAAACACGGTAAATGGTTTGGTAAGGGGAAGAATATCGTTGCTGTATCCATCAATGGAATGACAGGCAGCACATTCAAGGTAAAAAATACGTCTGCCGGCCTCAAGGGCGTTGTCCTCTGTAATCTCCTTATATTCTACCCATCTGGCTGTTTTTAAAATACCGTTTGCGTTTATCATTTTCTCTTGAGAGGGCATAATAGCATTGGAATACATGTGCTGATAAATTACATAGGGCCTTCTGCCGGCCTCCCTGACCCATTCAAAGGAGCCCATGTACATCAGCCCGATAGCAAGGAGCACAAAGGCAAGGGGTTTTCCCGTGCTTCCAGGCATTTTAACAGCTGCAGCAAGCCCTGTTAAAAAAATAACAGCCGATATAATGATAAATCCCTTTGCAAAGGGAATGATTTCAGGATTTTTCCCCAGTATCATGTCAGCCGCCTCCCGGGGAAGAGAGGAAAGATACCACCCGGTCGACAACAGCAGAAGCACCAAAGGTACAATCATCCACAGGGCGCAGTACCGCACCAGATTCTTTTTTACCTCCCTGTCTTTAATAAAAGAAGCCGTTAACAGCCCGAAGATGCCGGCAAAAATAACAGCCAGAAAGGTTCTGAAAAACAATGAAGGCCAGAAACTGGGATTGAAAAACCCCTGCCAGAAATTTCCTGTTTCAAGCCAGGTTCCCGGGGTGAGCATAAAGGCAACAATCCCGTTGATCAGAAAAAGGGACAGCCAGGCAAATAAAAAATAAAGCCATCCAATGATCAGATGGTTTTTCTTTTCCATTTTTCCAAAGGTATAGTAATAAATAAAAAGAGCCAGAATTTCACAGAAAAAAAAGACCCACTCAGCTGCCCATCCAAACACAAAATTATGAATCAGAACAGAAGTTGCCGACGGGTGAAGCAGGGCAATAATAAACCAGATCCCCACCCCGGTAATGCCGCCGGCCACCATGGTGAGAAGCATGAAGAACCATGCATGACGCTTTGTATAATCAAGAATAGCTGTTGAGCCTTGTCTGTGCCCCTTTATCTCGGTAAGCACAAGAAAAAGGCCGCCGCCAACGGCAAAATGGGCAATATAAACGTGAAAAACCGCAATAAGGGCGATTAAAAGTCCTCCGCCGGCTGTGGTCAGCTCCCAGACCGGATAGTTCATTTTTTATCCTCCTGTACAGCTTGAAGTGCAAGTTTTATCATATATACCACCATTACAGCACCAAATATCAGGCAGGCTGAAAAAAATATCACAGGAGAGAACGCTGGTTTAACAACAAGATCGTCAAGAACAAAATATGTGTTTAAATAGGCGGTTCTCATCTCATCCCTGATCAGCACCATGAGCATCACAGTAGGAATCAGCGTAAAAACAGCAGGTTTGATTTTTTTTTGAAACCCGAACACAAGACAGACCAAAGAATAAACCATACCGGCAGCAAAGAGTATGGTGGCATACCCACTGCCGCCCATAAACCACAGCATGACCGGTCTGGGCAGCGCAGCCAGAAACCATATGCCCACGGGAATCTGAAGCAGGGTCGCATAGAAAAACCATTTTATCCCATTGTTCCCCAGCGACGTGTCTGTCTGATCCGTTTTTTTCTTCCACACCCCGAGTGCTGCGTGAAACAGACCGGCAACAGCCAGTGCCGACAAAACAAAATGAAGGTATCTGGGAATCAGTACCGGGTCTTTTAAGGGAAGAAATCTGCCGTTGGCATGGGTAAAATAGGCGGGCCAGTTTTCAGGGGTAATCATCAGGGTCATATTACAGGTAAATAAAAACCCGATGACTAAAAGCAAAAGGGCAATTGCTGTAATAATAAATGTTTTTCCGTCTTCAGTCTTGCGGTAGGCATAAATATAGGCCCCGTAATAGGCCAGGATCACAAGACCGATAACAGACAGCCAGTAAACCGCCATGAGAATGGAACTGGTATACATAAAATGCCCGTACAGAACCTGAAGAAAAAGCAGAGGTGCCACGCCAAGGTTCACAGCAAAGGCGATGATAAAGGGAAGCCTTTTGGCAATGGGTTTGTCCAGGTCCAGGGCCTTGTCATGGCGCTTGAAACGCTCTGCTGCTGCAATAATGGCCGAGCCCAGCATGAGATTCATGGCCAGGAGATGGAGAAAAAACGTCAGAATCAAAAAAAACTGAAACCAGGGCCAGTCCAGAGGAATAAAATCCGGTACTGGAATTAATGATGAAATATTCATGATGTCTCCCGTGAACAGGAATGTACTCCATGTTTTTTCCAGCCCGGACAGGGCGCTTAACTCAAATACCTCAATCAAACATTCTTAAAAAAACATAATATTACAAACCGGTTCATTCTTTTGTTCACAATTGAAACAACAGGCTGAATTAGGGATCTGGAAAAAATAATATACGTATATTGCGCAGGCCAATTTGTATGATCGGGTTGTTCGTCTTCAAGGCGCGGTAATGGGGGCATATTGAAATATGTCCCATTGGCGCAACGCAGGAGACGGGCAAAAAGACAAGCAAGATGCGTAGATTATTTTTTGGAAGATCCCTTATAGATGATCCGGTCACGAATATACAATTCCAGGGCAGAATATTCAAGATAAAATATTTGGCTGTAACACCCTTTAATCTCAGGTCATCATTTCAGCTCTCACTTTTTTTGACAGATCCCGGGTGAGCTGAAGCACTTTTTCTGCCGAATCAAAATCCAGGGATCCTGTACCGCAACTGGGGGTAATCAAAGCCTGTTTAAAAATATCTTTCTGGGATATGCCAAGTTTTTCTAATTCCCTGATCTGGCCTGTCAGTCTGTCAAAAAGGCTTTGGGGGGTTTCCCTTGCAATATCTTTGACATCAGAGGTGGGCACAATACCAAAGGCGAGTATTTTTCCTTTTTTAATAAATGATCTGATCATGTCAGGGTACAATATAAATTTGTCAAAAAAAGAATAGGCATCAAAACTGATAATATCGATATCTGACTCCAGAAGTATATCCCATTCTGTATTGGCACATACATGGACCCCGGCCAGGCCGTTTTCACTGTGAACCGCCTCAATCACTTCTCCAAGGACGGATGTCACATCCTCCCTTGTTATGGTAATAAAGGCAGATGTGCCAAAACCGGCAAGACCGGGCTCGTCAAAAAAAATAATGGGTGTTATCCCCCTTGCTGCAAACTCCTTTGCCTGCCATTTTCCATTCATGGCCAGATGTTTTACAGCCGCATCCCGGAGCTGATCATTGTAGAAAATCGCCCGGTCATCCTGATCTGTCACTCTGGTGGCAAAGGTAACAGGGCCTGACACCTGACCCTTTAAAGCAACAGGTCTTGTTTCCAGTCTGTCAATGTGGTTTAAGAACGCCTTAAATCCCCGGCCGGTTTCAGGGGTCAGGGTAAATCTGGACTGGGTGATATCCCCGTCTGCTTCAGTAATGGAAAGATACTCTTCAAAAAAAGCAAGGTAGGCTTCATCAAAATCAGCACCTGCTGTATCAATAAAAAGCTTTCCCTTTTCAGATTCTGTCAGGCCCGGCATTCCGGGAAGAAACTGGGCCATCATGCCTTCTTCCCTGTAAAAGGGCAGCTGGGCCCACAAAGGGATTTCAGGGGTATATTTAAGTATCAGTTCTGTTGCTGCGTTATGGTCTTTCATGGGCAGGCTTCCAATAAGTAAGGCAAGGGCGTCTGCTTTAAAATCTGTCATAATTATATCCTTTAAAATTTACAGAATAAGGTGAAAAAATACTTTGAACACAAAATAATTATACGGTTATCGATTCTGTTTTGCAAGGATTTTTTTTCTGATTCTTATACTTAAAGGGGTCACTTCAACCAGTTCATCGGAATTTAAAAAGTTCAGCGCATGCTCCAGTGTCAGGGGTTTTACCGGCGAGCAGGCAGTGCTCTCATCCTTACCCGATGCCCTCATATTGGTGAGTTTTTTCTCTTTACAGGGATTGACATAAATATCCTGACGTTTGCTGTGCTCCCCGATCACCATGCCTTCATACACCGGGGTGCCCGGGGTGATCATCAATCTGCCCCTGGGTTCCAGATTATACAATGCATAGGGAACCGCCTTTCCTTTTCTGTCAGACACGATGGAGCCGGTTGTTCTTGTGGGGAAGTCCCCCCTGTAGGGTTCATACCCGCTGAAAATGGAATTCATGATCCCTGTCCCCTTGGTATCTGTGAGAAACTCGTCCCTGTATCCGATAAGGGAACGGGAGGGAACTGAAAATTCCATGTTGACCCGTCCCCGTTTGTTGACCAGGTTGACCAGCCGGCCTTTTCTGATGGAGAGTTTTTCAGTGACAACCCCTGTGAAAATCTCATCACAGTCCACATAAAGGGTCTCAACAGGCTCAAGGGTTTCATTGTTTTCCCCGGTTTTATAGATCACCTCAGGTCTGCCCACACAGAGTTCAAAGCCCTCCCGGCGCATGGTTTCAACCAGAATGGCCATCTGAAATTCACCCCGTCCCTTTACGTCGAATACCCCTTTTTCCTCTGTATCTTCAACACTTATGGCCACATTGGCAAGGGCTTCCTTTTCCAGGCGTTCCCTGATCCGGCCGGACTGGACATACCTGCCTTCCAGGCCGGAAAAAGGGGAATTTGATGTGGTAAACCGCATGGAAACCGTTGCTTCATCAACGGTAATTCGGTCCAGGGCTTTGGGATATTCCCGTGTGCATATGGTATCGCCTATTTTAAAATTATCTGTTCCGGAAACCACAGCAATATCACCGGGTTCCACAAAATCTGTTTTTTGGGGACCTGCCCCCTGGTAGATTTGAAGACTTGACACCTTGATGTTTTCAACACTGTTGTTTTTACCCAGCAAAACAAGTTCATCTTTGGAACTTACACTTCCATTGGTTATCCTGCCAATGGCAAGACGACCAGTGTAATCTGAATACCCCAGATCAGACACCAGCATCTGAAACGGTTCTTCAGGATTATATACAGGCGGAGAAATCGTTTCCAATATGGTGGTGAACAGGGGCGTTAAATTCTCTGCCTCCTCATCCATCTCCTTTTTGGCAAGCGCGTCCCTGCCTATGACGTAGAGAACGGGAAAATCGATCTGTTCGTCGTTTGCGTCCAGATCAATGAAAAGATCATAAATCTCGTCCAGCACCTCATCCACCCGGGCATCAGATCGGTCAATCTTGTTAATCACGGTTATGATTTTCAATCCAGCTGCCAGTGCTTTTTTCAAAACAAATCGTGTCTGGGGCAGGGGACCTTCAGACGCATCCACAAGCAGTAAGGCACCATCCACCATGGAAAGGGCCCTTTCAACCTCTGCACTGAAATCCGCATGGCCCGGGGTATCCAGAATATTAATTTTAACATCTTTCCATACGACAGAACAATTTTTTGCAAATATGGTGATTCCCCTCTCTCTTTCTAGATCCATGGAGTCCATAAGTCTTTCATCAACTTCCCTGCCCTTTCTGAATGCACCGCTCTGTTTAAACATGGCATCCACCAGAGTGGTCTTCCCATGGTCAACATGGGCAATAATAGCAATATTTCTTATTTTTTTGTTTTCAATGAATTGGGTCATTTAACTTGTAGCCTTAAGATTTCTGTATGGGTGTATTTATATGAAAGCCGTCAGCCATCAGTACTCAGCTAACAGCTTTCATGCTTTGTTGTGCCTGTCAAGGCATGGACGTTTATTTGAAAGTCCTGGTGTGCCGGCAGCCGGTCCGGAACATTGAGAACCAAAGGAGATCAGACTTTTTCCCTGCCAGGCGTTAAAAAAATCAAATAGTTTGAGGACCCGTGAGCGCAAGTCGCCGATTTTTAGCCTGACAGGCCAAAAAGTCCTCCAGCTCATGGAGGGTTATATAGCAAAAAGGGAAAAAAGGAAAATTAAATTTCAGCAGGGAGGGGTAATTCTAAAATCAATGATGGAAGGGCAGGGCTTGTCATTTTAGAGGGTAGGCCTTGATCATCGTTTCGTCCAAAGGGGTCAGGCTTTTCTTATTTGTCGTTATCAAGCAATGAAGACACACTGCATAGACAGTTAAGATAATGACAATAAGGAAAGCCTGACCCCACTTTCTGAATAAGTAAAGCCTTACCCCACCTTTGATGGACAATGATATGATCAAGGCCGAGGGGAACTTTCATGAGACGTCTGAACCAGGCACTTTTACAAGGCAGGCTTAAAAAACACAGACAGATAAAACACCACCACAGAGGCGGCAGCGGCAACATTAATGGAATTTTTTCTGCCGAACATGGGGATGTGCACAAAATCATCACACACCCTGAGAACATGGGAGGAAATTCCATACTCTTCATTGCCAAGGACAATAATTCCTTTTAACGGCCATTGATAATCTGAAAATACTGATGATCCCTGAACGGTTTCCAGACCGATTATGGTGTAGCCTTCCTTCTTTTTTTCTTCCAGGGTGTCTAAAAGACTTTGTGTCTCCGTCTGGGGGACCCACCGGGCCGCCCCCATGGAGGTCTTTTGAACAACAGGCGATTCTTTGCCCGGGGTATTGCCGAGAATCACGGATTTAAACCCGCCTGCATCACATATTCGAAAAATAGACCCGACATTAAACAGGCTTCTTAAGCCGTCAAGGGCCAGATGATACTCAAAGGGCACGGGTTCTGTCTGGCCCTCATGTCTGTCTTTATTTTGCATGACCGGCAGAAGATCATCATCCCTGGGTCTCAGATCTGCCTTGATTCTGTGGTAATGAATGGCATCTGAAACAAATTCAATCCAGGGTCGTGTTCCAAATCCCACAGGTCTGATGGGCTGTTCCTGCCCAAGCCAGCCCAGTATCTCGCAGTAATTTTCAAAAAACAAATCAAGGCTTTTAACGGATATCCGGTTGGCTGCCATTTTCTGATATATCCAGGTAAGCCATTTAATGATCCGCCTGTGCCGGGTACAGGCGGGCAGGGAAAGAAATTTTTTTCTGGTAAAATTAAAACGCATCATGGCGGTTGGGTTCAACCTTAATCCAGGCTGAAAACAGCTTCTACCACCCTGATTCGATTTTTCTGAAGATTTGCATCCATGGTGATACCGAAATACGTACCGTTATTCCCAAAAAGAATATGAGGTCCCAGCGGTCTTGGCTTTTCCGGCATTTTTTTGAAGGCTGCTTTTACCCTCTGCCACCATTGCTTTGCCTGTTCTGTCAGATCCTGGTGATACACCCGTTTAAACCCTGCGCGGGTTAAAATAAGATTTATTTCCTCCCAGGGTTCGAGAAAAGAAATACCGTGATCATCAGCCCAGGGAACAGGCAGGTGAATTCTGTCTGTTTCTCCTTTGATAACTTCGTGGAGCACCAGTTTTCCCTGGGGAACAAGGAGACGTCTGAATTCGGCAAACAGGGAGGCTTTGTCTTTGATATTCATCAGGGTGTGCTGGCACCAAATACAGTCAAAGGAATTGTCAGGGAAATCTGTATGAACAATATCTCCCTGCTCAAATCGATTCAACTCTTTCAACCCTGTACTTCGGGTTAAAAACCGGGCGGCCTGAACAAAGGGATCAACCATGTCAATCCCGGTAACAAAGCAGCCGGTGGTTTCAGCCAGAAGCCTTGATGACCCACCAATGCCGCAGCCGACATCCAGCACCCGGTCTTTTGGGGTCAGCCCTGCCTTTTCTGCCAGATCCATGGTGGCCTGTTCCAGCTCATCATCGGGCACCACTTTGTTTATCAAGCCTGTTTTTTCTGCCTCATCTGCTGAAATAATGTCGCCGCCCAGCACCATTTCAAGGAGTTTTTTTCTTGACACCAGCCGGGACAGGGGAACTGCCGGCCCAAGGCAGATCAGCCCCACATTGATGGCAGTGGTTCCAAACTTTGAACTTTCAGCGGCAATGGCCATATCCGAGGCAAATACCAGGCCTGCGCCGTTGGCAATGGCAAACCCCTTTACCGATGCCACCACCGGTTTTTTCATATTGGCGATAGTATGATTGTGGGCATCCATTTTTTCCATTAGGTCTCTGTATTCCCGATGGGTTTTACTGGAAAACTGATCAAGGGAGATGCCCGTTGAAAAATGCTTACCATTGGCATTGATCACAACAACCCGGACATCCTCATCCTTGTCCATGTCTTTGAGATATCTGTTGAGCAGTTCAGCAAATTCCGGGGTAAATGTATTTTTTTCCTTTTCCCTGTTTAAGGTGATAATACCGATATGATCTTTTTTTTCCATTAAAACTGGAGGCTGATCACTCATTTTACTCTCCTTTGGCTGTTAAAAAACCAGGCCCAGTCAGGCCCGGTTTAATCCAGTCTGATTTTAATTCTGCAGTTCTGGAATATTACTGAACAGATCCAGGGCTTCAGGGTTCTTTAACGCGTCTTTGTTTTTAACTGATTGACGTATCCTATTCAAATACCATGGGCGATTGAAAAAGCAAAATATACGTCTCAAAAAATGACGGCAGGATAATCGTACACCATCATACAATTATAGATGATCACAGATGAAAAGATACTTTCCTTACCTTATATACTATATGGA
>JAYEJJ010000237.1:0-2167 GCA_034660495.1 Thermodesulfobacteriota bacterium
GCATAAGGCTGTCTTTATAACAATTTATAACACCAATTTAAAAAGACAATCTCATATAACCCTTTGAAAACACTACGACTCATAATTCTTTAAAAAAGTCAAATTAAAAATTTCGAAAAGTCAAGAATATCCCAGTCTATTTTTTGAATGACCCGCATCACTTTTGCGTTGTTCAGTAAAAATTGAGCTTTAAACCCCTTGAGTTTGCGTTCCTGTGCCTGGCGCATCAGCATGGTCAGCATATATGACGCCAGTCCGAAATTCTGGAAGTTATCATCTACAAAAATGGCCAATTCAGGATGGGTTTCCTGGAGATGAAGGCTGTTAAATCTGGCTTCGGCAATGAGTTTTCCATCTTTAAGCTCAGCCACTATGGACAGCCCTTTTTGAAAGTCAATATTCACATACTCCTGCATTTTTGCATGGGGCATGGTTTTTATCCGGGAAAAATACCGGTAATACACTGATTTGTCAGAAAATCGGTAAAACAGCCGTCTCATCTTTTCCTCATCCGAGGGTTTTATTGTCCTGAAACCCACTTCCAGGCCATTTTTAAAGGTATGTTTTGTCTTGATCTCAGCAGGGTAGAGATAGGCGCTTTCCTTGATAAAGATCTGATCCGGATAGATGATTCTTTTTTTTCTGGCTTCTTCAACCAGTCCGGGATGGTCATCGGGATGGGCAATGTCTATGAGAGCCTGGGTGCGTTCCCGTACCGTCCGTCCGCTGACATTTGCAATACCGTATTCTGTTACAATGGCAGTGACCGATTCCCACAGACTGAACGGATTGGGATAGTGAACCGTGGACAGCACAATATTGGGTTCATTGCTGCGGTTTCGGGACGGCAGGGCAAATATGGCAAAGCCCCCCTTTGAAAGCAGTGCACCATTGAAAAAATCAATGACATCACCAGGACCTGACCCTACATTGCCTTTGCCGGTATGCAGGGCAATCCTCCCGTACAAATCAACCTTCCTGGCCGGCAGTACGGATATATACCCGGGATTGCTGCTGATGTGAACGGGATTGAAAACCAGGCCGATGGACTGAAATTTTACCAGGAGATTGTGGTCAAGTCATTCCATGAGCTCCGGGGTGCCTATGGCGTAGGACGTCAGGGATCTGCCCTGGAATTTTTTTTTATATTTGTTTGTAACAGCACCGCATTGAACCAGGTCCATCATGCTGTAAAAAAAAACGGGGTGTGAAGTCCCAGATCTTTTTTGCAGATCAGGTGCCGGGAAAGGGCTTCGTAAAGGGGGCCCGCTGAAAATCCCAGGCAGCTTTTATCTTCAATCATTGAACTGAGGTTTTCAGCAATTTTGTCGTATACAGGGGGAACCTTCCAGCGGTCAAAATAGATAGGGGGTTCCCGGGCTTCAACAAGCATATCAAAATCATTGATATCAACAAAGGTATCGCCCATGGTCAGGGGCATCCATCTGCTGACTTCGCCGATTACCAGGGATGCCTGCTCTATGGCCAGACGGGCCACATCAGCACATACCCCTGTACTGCAGAAACCAGCCTTGTTGGGCGGTGATATCTGGATAAAAACCGTATCAATATTGATCTGTCTTGATCTGAAAAGTTCAGGGATATGATAGTATCGGCTGGGGATTAAATCGGCCAGTCCACTGGTAATGGCTTCATCTGCTTCCCACCCTGAAAAAAAGGTTTTCAGCCGGTATATGGATGACTGATTGTCCTTCATGGATATGGCATCCCCCAGGCTGACCAGCTGTTATGTGTAAAAAATATTGCTAAAATATATGAACTGGGCTATAATCAGATCAAAAATGGCAACAATAACTGTCGAAATCGATGATTCAAAAGCAGGCATTTTAAAAGAAAAAGCTCAAAAACTTGGTCTACTGCCAGACCAGTTCGTTACAGCATCTATCGAAGATTTAATTTCAATACCTGAACCAGAGTTTAACAAGGCATTAGAAAAAGTTTTACGGAAAAATAAAGAACTTTATAAGCGTTTAGCATGATGAGGTATCTTTCTCTAAAAGAAATTTTTACAATTCATAATTCCTGGTTATAACGGTTTTGGGGGAGCTGAGTTGTTTTTAAGTATGGACAGCCAGTAGCCTTTCATTTATGGTTAAGAGGTAACCCTTAACCAAAGGACGAAAGGATGACCAAAAATTCAGCCCAA
>JAYEJJ010000238.1:0-2163 GCA_034660495.1 Thermodesulfobacteriota bacterium
GGGTATGTTATTTCGGACTCATTACTTATTGATATTTATTGATATTTTGTATAATACTCAAGAACTTTCGGAATTGTCAAGAAATTATTGCTATAAGGTGGGTTTTTATGTGACACATGCCATATGTAACTCGATGATCACGTTTTTTAATGTTGACATTTACCTGTGAGGGGTCAGGTCCCATTTTCGAGAAATTTGAAATAAAAACCTGATCATGGGGTCATAAAGAGGAGATTTGACATGAGTAAGCGCTTTGAAATTTTAAGATCCATCAAATGCAGCAGAATACCGGAAAACGCTTTTTTGTATAAAAAAGAGAATTCCATAGACATGTTCGGAAAAAATGTGTTCAGCATGCATGTTATGAAACAGCGCCTGCCCAAGGATATTTACAAGTCTTTGAGCAGAACCGTAGAAAATTTTTCAACACTTGATCCTGCGGTGGCAGATGTGGTGGCCAATGCCATGAAGGACTGGGCCATTGAAAAAGGAGCCACCCATTACGCCCATGTTTTTTCCCCTTGACCGGGGCCACTGCCGAAAAACACGATAGCTTCCTGGTTCCGGATCTTGCCGGAAATGCCATGGCCGAGTTTTCAGGCATTACGCTGATCCAGGGGGAGCCGGATGCATCCAGTTTTCCCAACGGAGGGCTTCGCCAGACCTTTGAAGCCAGGGGATATACAGCGTGGGATGTGACCAGCCCGGCCTATATCATGGAGAGCCCCAACGGGGCCACCCTTTGCATTCCAACGGCCTTTGTTTCCTGGAGAGGAGAGGCCCTGGATAAAAAAACACCGGTACTAAGGTCCATGCAGGCCTTAAATACCCAGGCTCAGAGAATTTTAAAGCTCTTTGGTGATGACTCAGGAAGCATTGTGTCCTCAACCTGCGGGGCTGAGCAGGAATATTTTTTAATTGACAAGCAGTTTTACCTGGCCCGGCCGGATATTCAGGCTGCCGGCAGAACGCTATTTGGAGCGCCTTCTCCCAGGGGACAGCAGTTTGACGACCATTATTTCGGCGCCATTTCCGACCGTGTGCTGGCATTTATGTTTGACGTGGAAAGAGAATTGTACCGGCTTGGGATTCCCGTCAAGACCCGGCATAATGAAGTGGCCCCGGCCCAGTTTGAGCTGGCCCCTGTGTTTGAAACGGCAAATATTGCAACCGATCATCAGCAGATGATCATGGTTACCCTGAAGAAAGTGGCAAAAAAAACACAATCTGGAATGCCTTCTCCATGAAAAACCCTTTGCCGGTGTGAATGGATCAGGCAAACACTGCAATTATTCCTTTGGCAATAAAACCCAGGGCAATCTTCTGGACCCCGGGGACAAACCCCATGAAAACCTGCAGTTTCTGGTGTTCTGCGCGGCCATTATCAGAGGAGTACACAGGTACGCAAAGGTGCTGAGGGCCACTGTTGCCTCTGCTTCCAATGATCACCGCCTGGGGGCCAATGAGGCGCCGCCGGCCATTATGTCTGTTTTTCTCGGGGACCAGCTTACCGAGATTTTCAAGCAGATTCAGACCGGGGCGGAAACCTGTTCAAAGGAAGCCGGGATGATGAAGATCAGTGTGGATGCCCTGCCCCTATAGCGCTCAGATAAATTAATACAGTTTTGCTCTGATAAACTGGTACACTGAATGACATCAGCAAGTGTTTTTTATCTGGAAAAAGAACCAACTTGTGATACCGTGCAGAGCAACCAAAGCACTTTTCACTGTAAGCGCCTTGATACAATATTTTATACCAAGGTTTTTTTGGTCTTATATGCTGTTTGAGTTATGATTACAGATAATCACAGATGAAAAGATACTCTCCTTACCTTAAATATATATGGAACAATATCAATTCATTTGTTATGCACTATAGTTTTAAATGAGGTATAAGAAGAAAACTCAGGAGATGGTAGGAATTTGAAAATATCACCAATGAAGGTGTTTTTTTTGTAGTTTTTGTTGGGCGGTTGGTTTTGTCGGTATTTTTCATATCCGGCCAAAAGTAGTTTACACTTTTTTAAACAGGAGTCTTGAAAAATGGGAAGCTGTCTCAGGATAGTGTAAAGCGGGAAATGAAGAATGCCTAACTTTTTTCTTTTTTCATCCCTTAAATTATTCCTTGGTTTCTTAGGTATTTGAGTTGAGCTCTTGACATGT
>JAYEJJ010000239.1:0-10832 GCA_034660495.1 Thermodesulfobacteriota bacterium
CCAGGCGTTGCGACAATCAAGCTGTTTGAGGACCAGTGGCCGCAGGTCGCCGATTTTTAGCCTGGCAGGGAAAAAGTCCTCCGTCGTTCTCGTTCCTGACAGGCAACCGCTGGGAGCGGCACTCTTCTGTTTCATCCTTCGTTGTGATACTGCGCATCATGATGGTTATATAAAAGACCAAGGTAAAAAAACAAAACCAACACCTTAAGGAGAACCAATGGACTTTAAAATCATAAAAAAAGAAACTGTAATACTGAATCCCCGGCAGAAAATGACAGAAAAAAAAATCCCCAGTGAAATCCGGATAGATCCGTTGACCGGACGGACATCACGCATCTGTCATTTTATGAAACTTCAGTGGGAAAAACCGGATTTTGAGGCACTGGTATCCGGAACCGAGAGCTGGTGTCCCTTTTGCGGTGAAAAAATTCTGCAGGTTACCCCATGCTTTCCAAAAGATTTGATTGCTGAAGGCCCCTGATGTGGGTGCCCTCCAGGCCCTGTTCAACGAAAGCGTGTGCATGGCTTTTCCAGAAGAAATCAACACCCTGGTGAAAAGCGCCTTTTAATGGTCAGGCATGTCCTTAACCAGAAAACACGGTCTTTGCCCGCTGCGGTTGTCAGCCAGGTTCAGGACCCGGCGGCTTAGGGGAACTTCCAGAAAACAATCCACCCATCCTGACTGCCTTTTTGCCCGTCTTCCAGGTGGCGGCATCAGGCACACAATCAAATCAAATCAGGAAGAAAGGTGGCAATGGAGGGAAAGGCAATCATAATACCGGTTCCAATGATCAAGGCCAGGATAAAAGGAATTACGCCCATGAAAATTTCCTCCAGCGGGGTATCTTTGGCAATGCCCTTTACAATATAAACATTGACCCCCACCGGCGGAGTAATAATACCCATCTGGGTGATCAAAACGATAACTACGCCAAACCAGAGCAGATCGTATCCCAGATTGGTGACAATGGGATAAAAGATCGGAATGGTAAGGGTTATCAGGGCAAGGGCATCAATAAAACATCCGCCGATAAAGTAAATCAGGCAGATAACAGCAATAATCATCCATGGCGGGCAGTTCAGGCTGGCCACCAGATTGGCCCCTTCCATGGGAATCCGGGTCAGGGCCAGAAAATGACCGAAAATAGTTGCCCCTGCCACAAGCATGATCACCATGCAGGAGGTTTTAAGGGTATCATAAACGGCATTGAGGAAATTGCGCCAAGACAGCTTCCCCTGAACCACGGCGATGACCAGAAGGGAAAATGCCCCGACAGCACCGGCCTTGGTCGGGGTAAAAAAACCAAAGAACATTCCTCCCATGACAATGCAGAAAACAAAAAAGGTTTCCCATATTTCTAAAACAGCCTTGATACGTACGCCAATACTGAATTTTTCTCCCCTTGCCCCCTGTTCCGGATAGATAAGGCAGTATATATAAATCGCAGCGATAAAGAGAAAAGCAATTAAAAAGGCAGGAATAATACCGGCAATAAAAAGTTTTCCTATGGAAAGCTGGGTCAGGATACCGTAAATAATAAGAATAACGCTGGGCGGCATTAACACCCCGATCCCGCCGCCTGCTGCAACGCTTCCCGTGGCAAGCCGGTCCCCGTAGGTATACCGTTTCATTTCAGGCAGACCAATGGTTCCCATGGTGGCGGTAGTGGCTGTTGTTGACCCGCAGATAGCGCCAAATGCCGTGCAGGCGGCTATGGTTGCCATGGCAAGCCCTCCCTTGATCCTTCCCATGAGCTTGTATGCCATATCATACAATTTCCGGCTCACACCGGAATAAAAGGCAATAAATCCCATAAAAACAAAAAGGGGCACCAGGGCAAGCCCGTAGGAGGTAAACACATCATAGAAATCCCTGGACAAAAGGGTTAAGGCGGCATTCATACTGGTAAGATACCAATACCCTGCAAATCCGACAATGGCCATTGCATAGGCAACGGCCAGCCGTGTGAAAAAAAGCAGAATCAGAATAAAAATACCGAGTATGCCCACAATGGTAAATTCACTCATAGGAAACTCCCCGGACTATCCGTATCAGATCAGCAGCGACAATCAGGGTTAACACAGCACTTCCCAGACTCAAGGCATAAAGGATATAATAGGTTGGCAGCTCAAGCACTGCAGACACCTGACCAATGTCCTTAAGCACCATGGCGTATTTAAAACATTCAACAGACACAAAAGCAAAAAATACAATCCGGATGATGCAGAGAAACACATTGTCAACGGCTTTGACAGCAGGCGGGAATTTAAGATAAATAAAATCCACACCAATATGTGCTTTTTCCCTGTGCCCCGCCGGGAGCATAAATGCCAGCAGCAGGGCAGCCATAAGGGATACAAGTTCTTCAGACCCCATTACAGGACAGCCGAAAAGATTCCCGGCAACATCTGCGCAGGTCACCAGCATCATGGCAATGAGCATGATCCCGGACAGCATTTTCATAAAATTTGACAATGCATTTAAGAGCATATTCCGTTTTCCTATTTTTTAGTCAGATGCAGTTTTGTAAAAATTCAACCCCTGTTTTTTTACTGGATCATAAGGGATCTTCCAAAAAATAATCCAATAAAAAACCCCTGAAACATGACAATTAAAAAAAGGCCGCCGCTCAGGGGCATTGTGTATCATAGGGTTGCGCCGGGAAAACTTATGGTCTGGTTTACCCCTTGAACCGATTCTTTGCCTGGCCGTTAATAATAACAGCTTTTAAATTTTCCATTTTTGTAAAGTTCCAGTTTCTCATTGAGAAATTCAAGGGCTTTGTCCCCTGGAACTTTTCGCTGTCTGGTTTTTTCCAGGTATTCATCAAAAACCGGCTGAACCGCCTTTTTCCATTTTTCAGCCTCATCCGGGTCAATCCCTGTAATGGCGTTCCCAAGACCCAGTGAAAATCTTATGCCTTCATAGTCACTTTCATCCCAGGCTTCTCCGTGCTTAATGGCAAATCTGCTGTTGAGCCTGGTTATGATTTCCTTTGACGAGGCAGACAGAGATTCCCATTTTTTCTTGTTCATGACCACAAAAAAACCAACTGAATAGGCAGTTGGATAACAGGCAATGGAATAATCAATGACTTCCCCGAATTTCCAGCCTTTATTGGATTCTTCCGGATAAACAGCTCCGTCAGCGACTCCCTTTTGAAGGGCCTGGTAAACCTCGGACATGGAAATGGAGACCGGTGTTGCCCCGAGCGCTTTTATCATCCCTGCAACAGAACCCGGGGTCCGGATCTTCAACCCCTTAAGATCATCCAGGGTACGGATATTTTTATCTTTTGTATGCAGCAGCCCCGGGCCGTGGGCATGGAGGAACATCACTTTGGTGTCAGAAAGCTCTTCTGGCTGAAACCTGTCATTGAGTTCGTTAAACACTGCTGTGGCAAATTTCCCGCCGGGATTGCCAAAGGGTAGATTGATCACATCCATCAGGGGGAACCGCCCCCTTGTATACAGCAGACAGGACATGCCAATATCTGTCCGGCCGGATACTACACCGTCATAGATCTGGGGTGCTTTTATCAGGGCACTTCCCGGAAAATAGGATATTTTTACGTCTCCATTGGTTTTTTCTTCAACTTCTTTGCACCATGCTTCTGCCAGTATGCTCTGGATATGGCTTGGCGGGAAAAAATTACTATAGGTCAGACTGACACTTTCTGCAGCTGCGCTGCCTGTCAACCCAGTAACTGTCCCTAAAAAAAGTATACCTGTCAACAATACAACAAATAAAACAGGGGTTTTCTTCATCCTTGGAACCTCCTTTAAAAATGTGCAGTTAAAATTAAAACGCCGGGGTATCCCCCTTTTTTACGCAATGCCGTGTTATAATGTCAAGTAATTATTGTTCTGGGACTTTTTTTAATCCACAGGGTAAAACACGGGATGATCACGTTTTTTATACTCGATCATCAGATGTTTTGAACAGCGCCATCTCCAATGATACACGGCATAAATCAAAGGCCCTGTGATCCGGCGGAGCAAGCTTTTATATTGTATTTTATAGACAGCAATGGTATTTGTTTCAGGTGAACAATTTATTAATATATAAATCCAATTAATTATCATAAATGAATCTGAAACAAACAAAAAAAATAAAGCCGACCAAAGATTCTTTTCTTAAATTAAATCAAAAAAAGCTACACATCGTCTTTACCCATGACCTGATTTCCCATTTCCTTTACCAGAGGATCGGCAGCAGGCTTAAAGAACAATACAATTACGGTAAATCCACTTCCTTTGAAGACATTCTCTACTCGTACAACAAAAATTTAAAAAATAAAATTCAGCCTGTACTCAACAAGGAACTTTTTAAATACAATCAGCTCATTATTAAACTTTCCCAGCAGCTGTCCAAAAACAAAACGATTCAGCGCCTTAAAATCAGTGACAAAAATTTTGAAGACAAGCAGGCTGTTCTAAAAAGACTTCAGGAAAAATACGCACAGGTACTAAAGCAGGTGACCCATGACTATCTGAAAGGATTTCAGAAAAATATTGACGAAATTCTTTTAACTGCCCGACTGGCCAGCACGTTAGAACTTAATTTTCTCCACAAGGGCGCCCAGCACCTTGAATTAAAAGCCAAGGACAGGAAATTCGGTAAAATCGCTGTGGACAACCACTATTCCACCCAGGAAATCATTGACGGCGCCCTGGATGAACAGACCCGGCTCTACCGGGTAACCCGGAAAACCCATATCATCGGCGACATTCTGGTCAACCAGCAGTATATTACATCCCAGACACGTGACGATATCCTGCTGATTCAGAACAGAATTATGGAAGAAGACTGGGAAGAGGTTTTGAAAAAAGCGGGAACATCCTCCATTGAAGAAAAGGAAAAAAATGCCCTGTTCGGTGCCCTGGTGTTAAAGGAAAAAATGCTTGCCAAGGAACAGGTGATTGAAGCCCTTAAAATTCAGGACAGAGAAAGGCAGGCATTGAAAGACCGCAGCAGCACCCCTGATCTAAAACATACGGAAAAACCAGGGGCTGACCGGGAAAAGGTCAGATGGATAGGGGATATCCTTGTAAATCAGTTTGGCCTGTCCGAATATAACCGAAATAAAATTGTCAAAAAACAAATGGTGCGCAGATTTGAACATATCAACCTCAAATTCGGGCTGAATATCAGCAGTGCCCAGCAGGAACTCTTTGACGAACTTGAAAAATATTTTCACCTATTCTACTCTGAAGACAGAATTTCAGCTTTTGTAAAAGTATTAAGGGAGATTCCTGAAACCCTGAAAAGGGAAAATATTATCCTGTGGCTTCATCATAAAAATATCAGCTTCGGCAGGATCGACAAAGCAGTGAACGCCCTGCTGACAAACCAGGTGGGCCCAGGACAAAAAACCCTTCTGGCAGAAGGGAAAACCCCTGTTCCCGACACCCTGACCTATGAACTGCAGTTCAATCTAAAAGTTAAAACCCCTGATGACGTGCTCTCCTGTATGGTACATCAAGGAAAGCCCCTGGTTCAGGAAAAACGCCATAAAGGGGAACCAGGAATAAATGTCCACAATGCTGTTGTTCTACCGCCCACAAAAAATCTGCTTGATATTGTCAGGGGAAAAAATGTCCTGAAATCAGGGGCTGTATTCAAGGCCGAATGTGACGGCATCCCCTGGCTGTCGGAAAAAAACGTGATTTCCGTGTCTTCGGATATAAAGGTTCCCGGAGACATTATCCCTGCTTTTTCACCCCTTGAATTTGATTGTGATTTTGAGGTACAGGGCTGCATTCAGCCGGATGTAAAGATCTCCTGCTGCAGTTTAACAACTGAACGCCTGTATGGAAAAGCCCGGTGCAGCGGGAACATCAGCGTTCTTGAACATACCCGGGGAGCGGACATAACTGCACAGGGGACGATCCGATTATCTGTGGTGAACAACAGTACCATCACCAGTGAAAAAAGCATCATCATTCATACCAGCGCAAATCCGAACCCAAATGACGCAACGTATCAGGTTTCCGAATCAATTCTCACCTGTAATGATATCTTTAAAATTGACGCTGATATTGCATCGAGCATCATACGCGCCAGAAACAGAATCATTTTTACCAGATGGAAAATTGGACCGGACTGCAAATTTATTGCCGGAGACAGTCTTGAAATTATTGCATTAAAAAAGAAGATTGAAGAATTTTCCAGCAGAATCCAGGGCCTTTCAGAGGAAACAGATCATTTAAAGCAGAGATCCTTTGAAAAATCGGCAGAAACAAAAATTCTGCATGAAAAAAAAATAAAAGAATTAAAAACACATATTCTGACAATTTATAGAAGTGAACCAGAAACCCCTGAAATGGACTTCAGAAAAACAATTGTTCCCAAAGGATGCATACTTCAGTTCCCCCACAATATAAAAACAATTGAAAGTGACCTGGCCGGATTTCTCTTCAGGGAAGTGTACAATGAAGAGAAAAAGCAATTTGAAATCAAGATGCACCGCTGGTAAAACCAAAACCATTGCATCACAGGGCAGTGCCAGTTTATCAGCCAGATTATGAATAAAAACAGAGCAGGCTAAGCTGTCCAGAATTTTTCAGGATCAAATTTTTCCAGGGCAGCCATCTCATCCTGTGAGGGTGATTTGGTTTCACAAAGGGACGGAGAAATTTTAAGATCCCATTCTGTTGATTCAAGAACGTCCTTTTCTGATACGCCTGGATGAATGGATACCAGAACCATTTCCTTTGTTTCTGCATCAAATCGCAGCACCCCTTTGTCGGTAATCACCGCGGACGGCCCTCCCCGGGGCAGTCCCTGATCCTTTCGCCAGCTGCCGCCGCTGCCGAATCCGGGAGAGGTAATAAAATCAACCTTTTCAACAAAGCGGTGCCTTTGATGGGCCATGATAATGATATGCCGTTTTGCCAGACAGGCCAGGTCACAGGCGCCCCCGCTTCCCGGCAGACGGGTTGAAGGCTGCTGATAATCCCCAACACAGGAGGTGTTTAAATTACCAAAACGGTCAACCTGAGCACCGCCGAAAAATTTTCAGTCCCGTAAATATATTTTTCAAGCCATTTTAAAAAGGAATCTCTTGCAATGCTCTCTTTTCTGTACGCAAGAAAAGCATCATGATCCCGGTTGTAATAACCAGGCACAGGAGAAGGCCATCCGCCACAGGGAAGGTGAACCACCGCACTGACCTTGAATCCCGGGAAAAGTCCCGGGACGGATCGCTGGTAATCACCTTTTTGGGCACAATTTCTTCGGCTGTCACAATGACCCGGCTGCTGGCCAGGCAGGCCTCCTTGGTTATGCCCGTGTTTCCCCAGATATGGCAGTTGCCGTAACGGTCCGCCCTCTGGAGATGGATAATGGCCACATCCGGGCAGATCGCCTTGACTGCGGTCAGGGTCTGGCCTGTTACCGGGCAGGAGAATGTCTTGAGCGTATCATTTGTCTTAAACAAATCACTGCCCAGGGCTGTTCTGGCCGGCATAAAGGGAACGCCCATGGCTCCGGCAGTCAGGGCAAGGGAAATGGTAAAATTGGAATGATCTTCCACCTGCAGGGTTTTTCCTTCGCAGGCCCGCCTGAAGTTATATCCTGAGCCGGTAATCACATTTCCCACCCAGGCCGCCTGAATTTTCGCGCATGTGCCGGCCCCGATCATCTGGTCAAAGAGAATATCAGATATGGGCCCCACAAGGGTAAGCTTCCTTTTCTTCTGTCTAATGATCTCATGGCCTGCTGCAAAGGGGATCAGGGCCTCATAACAGGTGCACATGGCCACAGCAGCCCTGTCCGGGACAAACCTGTCAACTGCTTCAGCCATTGTCATCAGCTTATCATCAGCCATAATAAATTATTTCCTTTGTTCTTTACCTTGAGGGCATTCAGGTACCCTGATACTCGGGGTATTGCTGGCACCGCCTGATGTGTGCGCTATTTATTTGCTTTTTTAACAAATCTATTATAAAAAAAAGAAACTTTCATGACAGCCAGCCCAATACCCAAAAAAGATTATTTCGAGGAAATTAAGCAGATGAAAAAACAGATATACCTTGTTGACGGTAGCGCCTATATTTACCGGGCCTTTCATGCCATAAAAAGCCTGTCCACCTCAGACGGGTTGCCCACCAATGCTGTTTTTGGCTTTACCCGGACCCTGTTGAAGCTGATACACGACAAAAATCCCGAGTATATTTCTGTTTTTTTTGATGCCAGGGGCGAAACATTCAGACACGACATTTTTAAGGATTATAAAGCAAACCGCCCGCCCATGCCTGATGATTTAGCCCTTCAGATCCCCTATATAAAAAAAATCATCAAGGCCTTTAATTTTCCCTGTATGGAAGAACAGGGGTTTGAAGCAGATGATCTTATCGGCACCTACGCTAGAATTGCCCAGGAAAACGGATTTGACGTGGTCATGGTAACCGGAGACAAGGATTTCATGCAGCTTGTCACTGAAAATGCCGTGATTTTTGATCCCATGAAAAATGTGCAGATTGACATTCATACCATAAAAAAGGATTTCAGTCTTAGCCCGGACCAGATCATTGACTTGCTGGGCCTGGCAGGGGATGCCTCGGACAATATTCCCGGTGTTCCCGGTGTCGGCCCGAAAACCGCCATAAAATTATTAAGTGAATTCAAATCCATTGAGAATCTGTTTGAGAATCTTGACTCCCTTAAAAACAAGAAAAGCCTTTATAAAAAACTTAAAGAAAACAGGGACCAGGCCTTTTTAAGCAGAAAACTGGTTGTTATTGACCGGTATGCACCGGCTGAAAAAAAAATCGAGGAATTCAGAATCAAACCCTTTAACAGAAAAGCGCTTTCTGATCTGTTTAAAACGCTTGAATTTAAACAGCTCTACACTGAATTTGCTGTACCTGAAGAAAAAACTGTAAAAACATATCAGTGTGTCACCGGTCTGGATGAAATAAAAAATCTTGTCACAGAGCTTGAAAAAGCAGAGATATTTGCCGTTGATACGGAAACCACATCCCAATATCCCATGCTGGCATCCCTTGTGGGGATTTCTTTTTCCTTTAAACCCCACACCGCGTTCTACATTCCCCTGGACCATGAAAATCCTGAAAACCACGACCAGCCCGAGATGAAAGAAGCGCTTGAACTCATCAAGCCTTTGCTGGAAAATCCCGGGATCAAAAAAACCGGTCAGAATATAAAATATGACTATATTGTTCTTTACCGGGCAGGGATAGATATGCAGGGCATTGTCTTTGACACCATGATTGCCTCCCACCTTCTGAATCCCGCTGTCAGAAGCCACAGCCTGGACAGTATTGCCATGGATCTGTTCAACCACAACACCATTAAATATGCAGATGTTGCCGGAAAAGGAAAAAAAGAAATCAATTTCAGGCAGGTGGCAATCACAGATGCAGTTGACTATGCCTGCGAAGATGCAGACATCACATTCATGGCCCACACTGTGCTTGAACAGCAGATCAGTGAAACCCACCTGAAAGAACTTATGGATACCATAGAAATGCCCCTTGTCACCCTTCTTGCCCGTATGGAAATGACCGGGATAAGGGTGGACCGGGAAAAACTGACCCATCTTTCAAAATCCTTTGAAAAAGAACTTGAGCTCATGGAGCAGGATATCTTTGCTCTGGCAGGGGAGACATTCAATATCAACTCATCAAAACAACTCGGTGATATTCTCTTTGAAAAACTCAAGCTGCCTGTACAGAAAAAAACCAAAAAAAAAACCGGATATTCCACGGATGTTAATGTACTGAAAAATCTGGCAGAACACCATGAGCTTCCGGAAAAAATTCTAAGGTACAGGTCTGTCAGCAAGTTGAAATCCACCTATTCCGATGCCCTTTACGGACTTATCCATCCTGAAACACAGAGAATTCACACATCCTTTAACCAGACCGTCACGGCAACGGGGCGGCTGTCCAGCTCAGATCCCAATCTTCAGAACATCCCCATAAAAACCAGGGAAGGCAGAAAAATACGGGAAACCTTTATTCCGGATCAGGGCTGTGTTTTTGTATCAGCCGACTACTCCCAGATTGAGCTGAGGATTCTGGCCCACTGCGCTGACGATCAAATTTTAATTGAGGCCTTTAACAGGGATGAAGATATCCATGCCCGGACCGCAGCTGAAGTTTTCCAGGTTTTCCCGGATATGATCACTGAAGAGTTAAGACGTCAGGCCAAAGCCATAAACTTCGGCATTATTTACGGCATGAGCGCATTTGGTCTTTCAAAGGAATTGAACATCACCAGAAAAATGGCCCAGATCTATATTAACAGCTACTTTAAACGGTACAAAGGGGTTAAACAGTTTATCGACACCACCATTAAAGAGACCCAAAAGACAGGAATGGTATCCACCCTTCTGGGCAGAAAGAGAAAAATCAGTGACATCAACGCATCCAACACCAATGTCAGAAAATTTGCCGAAAGAACAGCCATCAACACGCCCATTCAGGGCAGTGCGGCAGACCTGATAAAACTGGCCATGATCAATATGGAAAACCGCCTGAAACAGGAAAACATGAATTCCAGGATGCTGATTTCCGTCCATGATGAAATTGTATTTGAATCCCCTGAACAGGAAAAGGATCAGCTGATCATACTGGCCAGGGAAGTAATGGAAGGCGTGTTTGATTTGAAGGTACCGTTAAAGGTAAACATCAGCTCTGGGGACAACTGGGCCAGGGCCCATTAATGGTTATTCTGGCCTTTCCTGCCTGTCCGGATCCGGTTTTACGGTCTGTTTTACAGTTTCATGAATATCCCGGAAAGACTCATGTACACTGGAAGGGGAAAGACGTCCCATCTCAATGAACTTTACCACGATTTCCTT
>JAYEJJ010000240.1:0-10790 GCA_034660495.1 Thermodesulfobacteriota bacterium
TTCGGCAATTCTTTCGAAACCAGCGATTTTATAGCCGATTGTATTGAGCAATGGTGGAATGAAAACGCACTAAAATATGGGCATATAACAGAGCTTGTAATCAATCTCGACAACGGTCCGAATAATTGGGCTTGGTCATAACTTCGGCTAAATCGGCTGGTTTGTTGATCAACGGGGCCGGGCTTCGGTTATTACGCTTTTGACAAAGGACTCTGTTTAAAGGCAAATTTAAACAAAAGCGCAATAACCGAAGCCTGACCCCATCCCAGGGTGACCGATGTTATGATCAAGCCCTTCAAGAGGAATATTCGTATCACCTGATCATCAAGTTTTTTGAACAGCGCCGCCCCCAAACGTTGTTCTGTCAGGAACGAGAACATCAACAGTCTCTTATTCGGTTCTTCCATTAAAAAACATGATAATCAAGTACAAGCTCCCAACACAAAACAGAAAACAGGCTTATTGATTATATTCATCCGTACAGGTCGAGAATTATTATATTCATGACTGCCCATGATTCTGCATCACTTTATTTCCACGGTGAATATTGAATAATTGTTAAGGAACAGTTCTCCCTGGCTCGTCCATCCAAGGAAGAATGTAAGGGTTGCGACACCCGGCAGCTTTCCCTTGAAAAATGGAATCTCCAGGGTTTCAGACGTTCCACTGCTGACAGACCTGAAAACTGGAAGAGATCCCTGAGGATCTAAAGAAGCATAGTCTTCTGCCGTCCGAAATAAAACTACGGGATCAATCCCGTTAAACTCAGCTACAACAGCAGCAAGGACATCACCGGTTTTGCCGGCGGGAATCTTCATCTCAAAACCAAAATCAAAATCATCCTCACTGTTTGCATAAACCCTGTTGTCCCGGGTTTCAGCACCGTTAATCTTTATTCTGGAAATGACCTTCACATCTGAGGATACTTCCTGGGCTGTGGTGAGATTATTGTATACATTAAGATGCGCAGCCGCACTCTGACCTATGCTGTCTGTTACCGTTATTTGATAGGTACCGCTACGTTCCGGAGAAACCCATGTGACCACTTTTCCTTCTGTAGCGTTAAGGGTACCGCCTGAGAAAGACCATACATAGGGGGCTTTCCCCCCAATCACTTTAAGGGTCTGTGCGTCTGTTGAATCTACATCTGCAGTTTCCGGAGATACATGAACCTGGTCACTCACCACCTCCACATAGGCCACAGCCACATTGCCGGTCCCGTCTTTAAGCTGAATCTCATGCCTGCCGAAACGGTCCCATGCGGTCTCATAATAATTATTGCCTGTTCCATCCGGCCATATATAGGGAGGGGTTCCCTGGATCGCCCTCAGGGTTACAAGCTCTCCTGAGGTGACAACTGAAAGTACGGGACTTGCCATTAATCCACCGGAGACCACTGCACGGATTCTTGCCTCCATGCCAAATGCATCTGTTACAACAATTTCATGCTTCCCAGATATCTCAGGTGCAATCCATGAAACAGAAGGCCCCTGCACAGAAGAAAAATCTCCCTGCGCTGCCCGCCACAGATAGGGGGAAGCGCCGCCTGTAACATGAAGTGTCTTTACCTCGCCTCTGTTCAGGTGAATCTCTTCCGGACTTGCTCTCAGTGCATTCACTACTCTGACTACGGTCTGGGCAGCACGTCCTTTGCTGTCCGATACAGAGATATAATACGTTCCCGCCTCCTGCGGGGTAAAGTAGGATGCTTCGCTCCCCTGGCCTACGCTTCTTATGGTACCCGATGTGGCCCGCCAGTCATAAGGAGGGAGCCCCCCGGTTACCACAAGCTCTTTTCCCTCGTCATCAGCCCCCATAACTGCGGTAATGACAGCAGGGGAAATAACGATCTCATCGGCCACCACATTTATGTCTGCCGTTATCTCTCTTGCTATGTTGTCACGGACACTTACCTGATAAACACCTTCAGTATCAGGTGCATAATAAAGGGTAAAGGCACCCTGGGTTCTACTGAGCTGTCCGCCTGTAACACGCCATGTATAAGGCGGCTGCCCGCCAATAGAATAAAATTCCACACTGCCGCTCCTCCCCACGGTAGCTTCCTGGGGTGTAATACCAAGCTGATCTGTTACCCTGATCCTTACTTTGAGGTCCCAGCCCTCATCATCGGTAATCGTGACATAAACATCTCCCATCTCTGCAGGGGTAAAAGTAAAATCGCCACCGCTGTTTATTACCCGAGTAGGTACCACTGAGCCTGATCCGGCGATTATATCATATGGCGGCGTGTCTCCCAGAACGGCAAAGGTCAAGGGGGTGCTGATATCTATGGAAGCACTGGCAGGTGTTACACTGAGAGGCAGTATATAAGATTCTTCTTCTCCTACCCGTATCAGAACAGCATCACTGGCAAGACCTCCCTGATCATCAACCACCGTGAGCAGTACAGTGTATTGCCCCGGCAGAGTATAAGTATGACTCACACTGGGGCCTGTGCCTGTACTGTCATCCCCGAAATCCCATGTATAGGATGCTATGTTGCCGTCAGCATCTTCGCCCCTGGCAGAAAAATTGACATCAAGAGGGGGGAAGCCTCCTGTTTTATCCATTGTTATAGTACACTCAGGAGGTCTGTTTTTATCATTGCTGCTGCCGCTGCCCTGGTTCAACACGGCAACTCCCACTGGAACATCCCCCACACTCACTTCCTGAATGACCATGCCGGCTATGGCATCCACTACACTGAGATGATTTACAGAGTTACCGGAACAGGCATTTGTCACATAAACCTGAGCACCGTCTGGTGAAACATCTAGTGTATCAACGCCGTAATAGGTTCCTGTTGCATCACAGGACAGGGGCACATCATAATCGGAAAGACGTGCTGAACCCGGCCCCAGAATATCAAGAACGAGCAGAATGTCTGGAGAAGACTCGACAGAGTGAATGAAAGCCCTTCGGCTGTCAGGTGAAAATACCACCGACGCGTTTTTCCGCCATCCCAGGTCAAGTACACCGGTTTTTATAACATCGCCAGGGCTCTGGATATGAAGCAGGGTCGCTTCTTCTGCTTCACTGCATATGACAATAGCTGTCTCCCCATCCGGCGAAACAGCTATATTGGAAGGCGCCCTACCTGTTTCAAGGGAAATTCCTCTATAGGTCAGCTCACCAAGTGCATTTATCAGCATTACATATACGCGGTTCTGACTCCAGTCTGCCACAAGTACGGTCTGATTGTCCGGTGCCACAGCCACAGCAGATGCCCTGGCTCCGGAAAAAAGCTTTGATTCCATATCAATGGTGGCTGCAATGGCATTGGCCTTGAAATCAACTACTCCCATGCAGCATTCATTGTTTCCGGAAACAACAGCAAATCGATCATTGGGGGTGACAGCGATGTCCATCTCCCGAAAGGATTCAAAATCAAGGGTTTCAGTTACCCTGGGGGTCATGGGATTAGTAAAATCAATCAAAAAAAGTTTTGATCCGTATGTGGAAGCGATTCCCCTGCTGCCATCTGAAGTCACTGCAAGATCATAAAGGTCATATCTGCCAAGATGCCCGTAAAGAAAACCACCGCTGGCTTTGCAGGAAACAGGATCCACTACATGAAGCTCCTGTCCCTTGCTGTTTAAGACAACCACGGTATAATCACCTGTTTCACTGGTTTCTTCACTTCCCGTACCCTGCAGCGGCACAGTCAGAGAACCGGCATCAGATGTCAATTCCAGCTTGGCCGTGTGCGTTCCCAACCTTGGGGGGGCAAACAGAATTACCAAATGAACCACTTCATTGGGCTCAATAAGGGTTCCCATCACCTCATTCTCCAGGGAAAACGCCTGAAAATCTTCTCCCAGAATACGTGCATCGGTGATTTCAAGGGACGTGCTTCCACTGTTTTTAACCTGAACAGCAAGCGGAGAAGATATGCCTGTCTCTCCTGCGGTAACCGATCCAAAATCAAGGACTTCCGGGGTGACATCCCATTGTGTCTGGCGTACTTTTTCTGCAGCTGCAGCACCGTCAACCTGAATACGATCCACAAAGAGATGGGTATAGGCCTGATCTCCTGCGCCCACAGCAATGGAAGCCAGTCCGCTGGTATCACAGGCTATGAAAGAAGTACGTTCAAATCCCTGATCACCGCTGCTTTCCACATGGAATCCGTCCTCTGTCACAATTATACTGGTTTCCACCCATTCTCCTTCCTGGGGCCAGTTTGATGAAGCATGTGGAAGATTCCGCCCTTCCACAAAAGTATCCACGCCAATTCTCCCACCATAACTGCTGTTGGGGCCAAAACATACCAGAAAATTATCTCCGCCACTGCTGAGAGGTCCGCCGCTGGAATCTGACACTGGATCATCCCAGAAATTTATATCTCCGTCAGGCGGATTCAGCAGGATATTAAGTGAATACATGCTGTTTCCATCGTTAAAATACACCTCTGCCTTATGACGGATCGTCACAATAAGAGGTTCCACTTCAAGATCCACCCCAAAGACCCATTGAAAAAGTAAAAGGCTTTCATAACTGCTGTCTTCGCCAAGGGATATGGATACCTCTTCCCCTTCAACCTGGGTCAGGGACTCCTCCAGATCCCGATATCCAGGATCAGCTACCCAATCCCCAAGGGAGAAATAATCAAAGGAATGGGAATGACTGCTGTTGTTGACGGTGAGCTTTAAATCATGGGACTTGACACTTGCGCCGTCATCATCCTCAACCGTAACATTTGGCCTGTAAAAACCAGGCGATGCGTATTCATGGGATATTGAGGCAGCTGGAGTCTGTTCATCAATAATGCCGTCCCCATCCCAGTCCCATGAATAATAAGCAATGCTCCCGTCCATATCCTGAGCCGTAACAGTGAAAGAAATTGTCAAAGGAGAAAAACCGCTCTCCATATCTGCCTCTATGTTCTGAATCAGGGGAGGGAAGCCTTCCGGAGGATAAATTTTTACATCGTCTACATACCATCCCCAACTTTCCCCATCTTCATAACGGGAATCTGCCGTATGAAAAAAAGCGACCTGTACCGTCATGCCTGCATATCTGGTGATATCAACCAGGGCACGGGACCAGGTACCGGACTCACCCTCATAGGTGGCAATGTTATTCCACGAGTTCCAGTACAGGGACCGCTCATTCCAGGATCGAATCCTAACCATGCCTTTGTCCCTGACTTCATAGGCAAACCAGTGCCAGAAACCAAGCGATATCTCTTCTCCATCTGCCACATCTGGGAGAGACAGCGGCGGGGATATCAACATGGAATCCATTTCAGGGTCATAGAGGCCATCCATCATGGTTGCCGCGCAGCTGGACCCTGAATAGGCGCTGCCGGGACCGCTGACAGGGAATCCGGTCTCCCATACGCCCCGGGTTGCTGTCCATCCCCTGAACCCGTCTTCAAACCCCTCAGGCATGAGAAAAGGGACAGTCTGTTTTTCCACAGTCAAATTATCGATGTACCATCCTGCATCCTCACCGTCCTCGTTAGCGGAATCAGCCGAATGGTAAAACCCGATCTGAATTTTGGAACCTGCATACCGATTCAAATCTCTCTGACAGGTATACCAGCCATTGGAATTCCCCTGAAATTTTTCACCCAGGGTAATCCAGGACCCCCAGGATGTGTTGTAAACCCTTACCCTTAACTGACCATAATCCCTCGGCATGTAAACGTGCCAGCTGTCAAAGGAAAGAACAAGCTGTTCCCAGGGATGCTGAAGAACCGGCAGGTTAACAGGCGGTGAAATTAGATGGCTGTCCGTATCCGGCAAATAGTTCCCTGAAAGCTGAGTCCCTGCGCACCCGCTGCCCTCCTTGGCCATTACGGAACCTGCCAATGGTGTACCCACATCCCAAACGCCGGAGTCAGCAGACCATTTTCCCCATTCATCTACAGAATCATGAAAAATAATTTCGCCGGCATTGGCATAAAAGGGAATAACTATAAAAAAAAGAATACCCGACAACACATTAAAAAGCTTATTTTTAAAAAAATTATACATATCTTCCCACCTCTATGGTTTATAATTTGGAATAAAAGATTTTCTTTAAAACCTTTGTTTATCTTTTTTTTATTAGTTTTATACCCAATCTACAAAAGCTCATGATTATACTCTCCCCACACAAAACAGAAAAAAAGCTGTTATTTTAAGATAATCCTGGCATCCACCACATCCAGGCCCTGTTCATATAAGAGCACAGGATTCAGGTCCATCTCCTGAATATCCGGATAGGACTCGACAATTTCCGAGCAGATGCCGAGAAGCTTCTGCAGAGATTTTTTGTCATAGGCTTTCTGACCGCGTATGCCGTTCAAAATAACCGAGGAACGGGTATCTTCTATCATTTTCCGGCACGACACCGGTGATACAGGCAATACCCAGAAGGTGACATCCTTCATGATCTCCACCATGATGCCGCCAGGGCCGTACATGATCACCGGCCCGAACTGTTCGTCAATTTTGGTGCCAATGATAATTTCAAGCCCCTTTGCCGCCATGGGGCCGACCAATACACCTTTTATATCTGCATCGGGGTCATAGTTGCGGGCATTTTCCATGATACTGGCAAAAGCTGCCCTTACCTGGGAATCATCCCCAATATTGAGCATGACTCCGCTGGCATCACTTTTGTGCAGGATATCCGGTGATACGATCTTCATTGCCACATCACCGTCAATTTTTTTGGCAATCTTTACAGCATCCTCTTCTGTCCTGGCCAGCCCGCCCACAGAAGTGGGGCCCCGTGCAGCTTGATCAGCTGCTTGGCTTCATGTTCCAGCAACACATGACGGTCTTCGGCAAGGGCCTTCTGAATAATGGCATTTCCTTCCGGTCTGGCTTTTTTCCCCCATTGAAACACAAAATTCAGAGCTCCTGACACCACAAACCTAATATATTGTTTTAACTGAAAATATTCAAATTTAGGATCGTAATTTTAAATGCATAAAAAACCAGACAAATACCATATATTGTGCTTATTAAGGGTGTTGAAATCGATCAGCCTTTTCTGAATAAAATCAGTCGGTTATCTCTATAATGATTATTATGAGATAACTTCCTGAAATAACTAACAATACATGCCAAAATAGAGGGTCGATTTCAACACCCTTTTATTGTCTTTGTTTTTAAAAAAAAATACTATATATAGAAAATGATTATGCATTCAAAATTAGCTGAGGTCAGGAGTTCTGAAATTGGTCTTGGCATGATAGGTCTTAATGTAGTTGCCGTAGGTACACAGGCAGGCCATACACTTACAGGCAATATCCAGGGAATCATGCACAGGAATATCATAATGCCGTAGCAGCTCCAGGGCATGGGAATTATAGGCACTGAAAAGGGAATGCACAAAAATGGGCTTATTGCGTTTCCTGCCCATGCTCCCCAGGCGGTGGGCAGACTGCTCTTCGCCAATACTCAGGCTTTTTTCAAACCGTATCCCGTATCCTCCGAACAGGCCGACCATGAGCAGCCCGCCCACCGCCGGATCCTTGAGCAGAATTTCGGCACAATCGGCAAATATACTGGGATCTGCATCTGTGCCCCCGGCCACATCCACAGGATTCATCACAGAAGCCGCCTCAGGGAGCAGTTTTTTTAAATTATCTTTTGTTTTTTCAGAGAGGTCTGCCAGTTGAATCCCGTAATCGGTCAGCAGGTCTGCCGCAATGGTGGCATGACCGCCGCCGTCAGCGAGAACAGCAATGGCATTGTTTTTTACAGGCGGCTGGCTGGACAGGGTCTCTGCCACAGGAAATAATTCATCGGAATTTTCTATGACTATGATGCCGGCCCTTTCATAGGCGGCTTTGGCCACCTGGCCCATGCCGGCCAGGGAAACCGGTGTGAGACCCGGCAGATTTGCGGCCTTTGGCGGACCTGCCGCTCTTAAGCAGGATAATGGGTTTTTTAATACTGGTTTTATAGGCCTCCTGGAGAAACTCCCGGCCCTGGCTCATCCCTTCCACATACATCAGGACAGCCCGGGTATCAGGATCATTTCTGAAAAACGCCAGGTATTCGTGAAATTTGATATCAGATTCATTGCCCACCCCGACATAATAGGTAAACCCCCCATGTTTGCGGATGGTGGCTTCGGTGATCAGGGTCAGGGCCATATTCCCGCTCTGGCACAGCAGGGCAATGTTTCCCCGGGGAACATCCTGGATCCCCGCCAGATTCATGCGGCTCTTTAAATTGATCATACCCGAAGTATTGGGGCCGATGAGCCGGACTTTGTTTGCCCGGGCCGCCGCCACCATTTCCTTTTCCAGCGCCCGCCCTTTTTCTCCCAGTTCCCGGAAACCGCCGGCAATAATAACTGCCCCGGACACCCCCCTGGCACCGCATTTCTCAAGTATTGCCGGAATGGTGTGTGCCGGGGTGGTAATCAGGGCCAGATCCACCTTGTCCGGCACATCTGAAATATCCTTATAACACCGCAGGCCCAGAATCGAGTCTTCCCTGGGATTCACCGGATAGATCTCACCTTCGAATTTATCTGCCAACAGGGTTTTGAAGGCCTGATAGCCCCGCTTGGTCCTGCTGCGGGATGCACCGATAACGGCAACGGATTTTGCATTCAATACATGGTCAGGCATGAGTCTGTTTCCTTAATTTTTAAACCCGGTAAATTTACTTTTTACGTCCGGCAAATTCATCCAGAGATACCTGCCGCTCCTTTGTGGACACACAGGCCAGACAGGCTTCAATCTCATAGTCCATTAACGCTTCCAGGCTGGTCTCTCCGGCAGCCAGCCCCAGCCCCTTTTTAATCATTTTCAGGGAAAACGATGAGTTGGCGCTGATTTTATCGGCCATGGCAAAGGCTTCATCCATGAGATTTTCCAGCGGCACGGATTTGTTCACCAGACCAATGCGGCAGGCTTCTTCCCCGTTAATATTTTCAGCCGTAAACAGCAGCTCCTTTGCCTTGCCCGGTCCCACCAGATCCTGGAGCAGCCTGAATGCCCCGCCGGTGACGGAAGAAGTCACCCTGGCTTCAGGGGATCCGATCATGGCATTGTCTGCAGCAATGCGGATATCACAGGCCAGGGCCAGTTCATACCCCGACCCCAGGGCATACCCGTTGACAGCGGCAATGATCGGTTTTTCAAAGCGTAAAATTTTCCGTGATGCCTCCTGTAAAGACTCCAGATAAAGCCGGTAATCTTCAATGCTGCGGTCCTTTGAATCCTTTAAATCAGCGCCGCTGGAAAATGCACGGCCGCTGCCGGTAATAATCAGCGCTTTGACCTCGTTATTTCGTCCCAGAGCATCCAGGGCATCCATCATTTCCGTCCAGAGCTGGCGGTTCATGGCATTGAGCACCCTGGGCCGGTTAAGACGGATCACCCCTGTCTATTTTCTTATTTCCACTAAAATGGTTTCATACCCCATAGAACATCCTTATTACTAAAATTTGTGTGGTTGTTAAATTTTTTTACTTTGTTTTTCGATGATCAAGTTATTGTTTCTGTTTTCTTAAGAACACTCTTAAGCGGCGTTAACTGCCACAGCCGGTGTGCACCAAAGACGGCACAGTCAGCAACCCTGACCCTGCGCAGGTATAAAAATGCTTGATCATTGAGTGTATGAATTACAAGGCAATATTGTATATCTATTAGGTGAGGAAGTGATTTAATGTCAAGAAAATTTATCTTTGGGGATTTTAACATATCACTCGATGATCAAGTTTTTAGTCCCAACGTTTGGCATAATAATTGCTGAACAATTTCAACGTATTGATATTTAAGACGTATTTAGAATAAGCAGTTTGATGAAAATTTTTGGTATCTAAAATAATTAGCTCAGCTATTATATTGATAAATTTTATGTCGTGTATATTTTTTAACTATATTAGATAGTTGGCTTATATAAAGCAATTAATATGCCATTTGCTAAAACAAAAAACTTGAACATCGAGTATCAGTATCATGACTATAGCCATCATGATTAGAGACAAACAGGGCCTGGCAGCCTGTCAGATAAAACCTGAATGCACTTACGCTGATTATCAATATATTAATAATTAAAAAAGACATCATCTTTCTATTGACAATTGACCAATTTTCCTTTAGTGTACAAAAGAAAAGAGCAGAATAATTATCTATTGATAAATTAAGAACATAAAAAAATGACAAACAAAAATACCGCTGCAATCCACAATTTAATAGCATCCATTCAGGAACTTGTCCGGACTGCCTATATTTACCCGCTTCAGAAAAGCAAAGCCTGTGATCTGACCCTTTCCCAGAACAGAGTGGTAAAGAACCTGTCCGTAAACGGACCCCTGTCTTCGGCTGAATTAAGCAGAAAATTGTTTGTCACTCCATCCAATATCACAGGTATCATTGATCGTCTCGAAAAAAAAAAAATTGTTGAACGGATAAGAAAAAAAGATGACAGAAGAGTCTATTTGATCCGTTTAACAGAAAAAGGAAAAAAAATAGGGGAATTTCTGCCTGATCCCTATGAACAGAAAATTGGAGCGGATTTAAAAAAACTGCAGCCGGAAAGAGTGGAAGAGCTTGCCCAGGCAGTCAGGCAAATCATCAATTTAATTGAAGAAAAGCACGCTGATTAATTATAACCATTATTACAGATAAATTAATATTTATGCTTTTCTTTAACTCGACCATCAAGTTTTTTGAATAGCACCGCCCCCAGCGGTTGCCTGTCAGAAACGAGAACGACGGAGGACTTTTTCCCTGCCAGGCTAAAAATCGGCGACCTGCGGCCATTGGTCCTCAAACAGCTTGATTGTCGCAACGCCTGGCAGGGAAAAAGTCTGATCTCCTTTGGTTCTCA
>JAYEJJ010000241.1:0-35651 GCA_034660495.1 Thermodesulfobacteriota bacterium
TGGCAGGGAAAAAGTCTGATCTCCTTTGGTTCTCAATGTTCCTGACAGGCAACCGCTGGGGGCTCTTAATAGGCCCTTCCATAAAAACTTGATAATCGAGTTTAACATTCGTGTTTCACCAGAACTGCACAGGTCGGCAGTAATTCGGGCAAAAGAAGATGGAACGTCTCTAAACAAAGTGGTTGCCAGATCATTGGAAGCTTACCTCAACGAAAGTAGCGAGGTGTCACAAAATATTACAATCAATATGCCACCAGAAGAGAAAATAGAAACATATACGGTAACTCCATCGACAGAGGTTACCTGGAAGGCACAGAAGTATGCACATTAATAAACCTCAACCAGTGAAACCACCACTTTCCTTGCAAGAAATTGGAAAACTTCTTGTTGAACATTACGAGCTGAAGGAAGGTAAATACGAACTACTTTTGGAGTTTTCCATAGGTATGGGAAACGTGGGGCCAACTCCGGAAACTCGTGTGCCAGGAGCTATGGTTGGAGTAAGCAAAATCGGCTTGGTAAAAACAGAAAAAGACGGCCCACTTACTATCAACGCTGCTGAACTGCAATAGCCAGCAGGTGAATTCAATCGTTAGATGAAATAAAAGGGATACAAAAGATGCCTAATCGAAAGAAACATTTACTAAAAATTGGGGGGTCATTTTTAATTGGTTCAGTAGTTTTGGTTCACAGTGGTCGACACCATACTTTACACACGATTATCTCAAACTCTCAACAATTTCTGTGTAATCATCGCACCTTTGTCTTGTTAAATTCAGAACTCCTGACCTCAGCTAATTTTGAATGCATAATCATTTTCTATATATAGTATTTTTTTTTAAAAACAAAGACAATAAGCACAATATATGGTATTTGTCTGGTTTTTTTATGCATTTAAAATTACGATCCTAAATTTGAATATTTTCAGTTAAAACAATATATTAGGTTTGTGGTGTCAGGAGCTCTGAAATTGCCTTGTTAACTGGCATTCCGCTGGCCTTTATTTTCTTCAATTGCAGCAAAACGAATTTTTCATGCAAGGAACATATAAGATTTTATACCAGTCACTTTTTATCTTTCTGTTTGTCCTGGCGGTACCGCAGGGAGCGCAGGGTCATGCCGAGATATTCTGCAGCCCTGCTTTTATTGCCTTTTGAGATCTCCATGGCCTTGTCAAGGTAAGCGCCTTCTATATTTGACAGAATCTCATCCAGATCAACGCCCTGCTCCACATCATCCAGGTCAAAGCGGCATCCCCTGACCCCTTCGATCCATCTGCGCTTCTTGTGCATGGAAATGGTCAGGCTTTCCGGAAGAATAATATTGGTTGAAGAAAGGGCAACGCTTCTCTCAATGAGATTTTCCAGCTCCCGCACATTGCCGGGAAAGGAATAATTGTTTAAAAAATTAATGGCATAGGAAGACAGGCGGTAAATATCCTTGTTCATTTTTTTTGAATATTTTTTCACAAAATGCTTGGCCAGCAATTCAATGTCTCCTTTTCTCTCCCTTAAGGGCGGCACCTTGATGGGAATCACGTTAAGACGGAAAAAAAGGTCTTCCCTGAAATTGCCGTTGATCACCTCCTGGTCGAGCTTTTTGTTGGTGGCGGATATGATCCTGACATCCACGGAAATTTCCTCTGTGCTGCCCAGGTGCTTAACCGTCATCTCCTGGATGACCCGTAACAGCTTTACCTGGAGCATGGGAGACAATTCTCCTGTTTCATCAAGAAAAAGGGTGCCCCCACTGGCCGCTTCAAACAGGCCTTTTCTGTCAGTTACAGCCCCGGTAAACGCCCCTTTTACATACCCGAAAAACTCACTTTCGATAAGGGTTTCCGGAATCCCGCCGCAGTTGACCACTATGAACGGCTTGTCCTTTCTATCGCTCATATCATGGAGGGCCCTAGCAATGAGTTCCTTTCCTGTTCCGCTCTCCCCTGAAATCAATACATTGGTGGTCGTGGCAGCCACCTGGTTGATCATGTCATAGATGCGCACCATGCCTGGACTGCTGCCGATAATTTTCCCAAAATAAAGATTGTCCTTGATTTCAGCGGCAATTTTTCTATGGTCCTGGTCAGGGGTCTTTGAAGCCAGCGCGTCTTTTATGGCCTGTTTGAGCTCCTGGTTGTCAAAGGGTTTGGGAACAAAATCAAAAGCGCCGTAATTCATGGCCTCTACGGCAATTTCTGTGGTGGAATAGGCAGATATCATGATGGCAACCATGTCCGGGTTATGCTTTTTTGCCTCTTTCAGCACATCTATGCCGGTCATATCGCCAAGCCTGACATCGCAGAGTATTAGATCAAAAGCCTTTTCACTTATCAGTTTAACGGCTTTTTTACCATTGTGGGCACAGAATACAGCATACCCTTCCCTTACCAGCATCAGTTCGAGGAACTCCCGCATGCTCAACTCATCATCAACAACAAGGATTCTTGAACTGGGTAGTGTCAATATCTAGGTCCTCTGGTAAACGATCCTGCCCTGTACCATGGTCAGAACAACCTCACCTTTTACTTTGAACCCTGCAAAGGGGGTGTTTCTTCCCTTTGAAAAAAAGGTATCCGGATCTATGGCATATTCGGATTTTTCATCAATAATGGTTATATCTGCCGGGTTCCCTGGTTTCAGGCAGTTGTCAATACCAAGGATGGCGGCCGGTTTTCTGGATATTTTTTCAATCAGGGCTTCAAAGGTAATATGTCCGTCCTGAACCAGTTTTAAGGACAAAGGAAGGGATGTTTCAAGGCCGACAATGCCAAAGGCGGCCCTGTCAAACTCCACATCCTTTTCCATAAGCGAATGGGGGGCATGGTCTGTGGCAATAATATCAATGGTATTGTCAGCAAGCCCTTTTATGATGGCCTGTCTGTCCGTTTCTGTTCTTAAGGGCGGATTCATTTTTGCAAAGGTGTCATAGTCCTTTACTGCCTCATCTGTTAAGGTAAAATAGTGGGGGGCAGTTTCACAGGTCACTTTTATGCCGCGTTTTTTGGCATTTCGAATGGCATCAACAGATTCTTCACAGCTGACATGGGCAATATGAATCGAAACACTGGTCAATTCAGCCAGAGCTGTTTCCCTCATGATAAATGCACTTTCTGCTGCATTGGGAATGCCCTTTATGCCGAGCCGTGTGGCCACAGCTCCCTCATTCATGGCCCCGTCCCTGGACAGCCCAAGATCTTCTGAATGGGAGATTACCGGGAGATTAAAGAATCCGGCATACTCCATGGCCCTTCGCATCAAACCTGAATCTGCCACTGGATGCCCGTCATCGGAAATGGCGGCAATACCGGCCTGTTTCATATCCCCGTATTCTGCAAGGGTTTTTCCCTTAAGGCCCACACTGATGGCTCCCACAGGATAAATCCGGCACAGTTTTAATTCTTCTGCTCTGTTTACTATGAACCGGGTGACCTGGGCATTATCATTGACAGGATTTGTATTGGCCATGGGACAGACTGCGGTAAACCCTCCTCTGACAGCGGCTCTTGCCCCTGTTTCCAAGGTTTCCTTGTATTCCTCCCCCGGCTCCCTGAAATGCACATGGAGATCAATCAGGCCCGGCACAAGGGTCATGCCTGATACATCAATCACCTGGATATCCGGTTCTGTATCCGGCTCAAGGGGATCTATCAAAGATTCTATGACACCGTCTTTTACCACCAGGTCTTTTACTGCATTTACCTTTCCCGGATCAACTAATTTTGCACCTTTAAACCTTATTCGCATTTCGACTGCCTCCTGCCAGAATATAAAAAAGAGCCATGCGAAGGGCAACGCCGTTTGTCACCTGATCCAGTATTACCGAGGCGCTCCCGTCGGCCACATCATTGGCAATTTCAACGCCCCGGTTTATGGGACCTGGATGCATCACCACCACATCTTTTTTAGCGAGTTTAAGTCTGTCTCTGTTCAGCCCGAAAAGTTGAGAATACTCCCTTTCCGTTGAAAAAAGGACAGACTGCTGCCGCTCCTTTTGAATGCGCAGCATGATGATCACATCTGCATCGGATAAACAGGCCTCGATATTATCTGCCACCTGGCACCCAAGGGTTTCAATCTTTTTGGGAATCATGGTACCGGGCGCGGCAACCATCACTTCTGCGCCCATTTTGGTAAACCCTGCAATATCTGAGCGGGCCACCCTGGAATGGGAAATATCCCCGACCAGGGCAATTTTCAATCCGTTTATCTTTCCTTTTTTTTCCCTGACACTCATCAAATCCAGCAGTCCCTGGCTGGGATGGGCATGGGTTCCGTCTCCTGCATTGATCACAGATGCCTTTACCCGTTTTGCGATCATACCTGCAGCACCGGAAAACGAATGGCGCATGACAATGATATCCGGACGCATGGCTTCAAGATTTTTTGCCGTATCCACCAGAGTCTCTCCCTTGACAATACTGCTGGTACTCTGGGAAATGGAGATACTGTCCGCACTGAGACGTTTTGCTGCAATATCAAAGGAAATCCGGGTCCTTGTACTGGGTTCAAGAAAAAAAAGAACAATGGTTTTTCCCCTCAGGGTCGGAACCTTTTTTACAGGCCGGTCTGAAATCTCCTTCATCCCTGATGCTGTATCCAGAATCATGGTAATCTCTTCAGCAGAAAGGGATTCTATATCAAGAATATCCTTGTGTTTAAATTGCATAAGATGCTGTCCTGTCCTCAAATTTTTAATATAGCCAGCAGCCTTCATGGGAACCTTTGGCAAGCTGTCATCTTCTGGCCGGTAAGGTTTGGGCTGAAATAATCTGCTTTAAATGATCTGCGTTAATGTAGTATATCTCCTATCCTGTCCCATCGAACGCCGAATCTGTCCCGGTTCCATGACCAATAGATGATAAAGGCCTTGCCCTTTACCGCATCAAGTTCCACAAACCCCCAGAAACGGCTGTCATGGCTATTGTCTCTGTTATCCCCCATCACAAAAAGAGAATCCTTTGGTACTGTGACCGGTCCGAAATTATCCCTGCTGGAAAATTGTTCAGGTATGATCCTCGAATCCTTGTGAACCGCATAGGGTTCATCTTTTTGAAGCGCTCCGTTTAAATAAAATTTTTTATTTTTTAGCTCAATGGTTTCGCCTTCCACAGCGACCACCCGTTTAATAAAATACTTGTCAGGGTCCTCGGGAAATCTGAAAACAATAATATCTCCCCTTTCAGGCTCGGATACGGGAATCAGTGTTGCACCGGCTGCATCCGGACCGCCGGTAAATGGAATTTTTACGCCGTATATAAATTTGTTTACCAGGATATGATCGCCAATCAACAGGGTGTTTTTCATAGAGCCCGACGGAATCTTGAATGCCTGGATCACAAAGGTTCTTATAAACATTGCAAGCACAACAGCGATGAGTATGGCTTCAATGTTCTCCCGCAGCGCCCCTTTTTTCTTTTTTTCATTTACCCTGGATTGATCAATGGGTTCAGTTTTGGCCTTTACCATTAAAAACGTCCCTTTTTTCGTTTTTCAGCCTGACCCGCATTATGATAATATTGTTTAAGCTGAAAATATGAATAATATTTATACTCGATCATCAATTTTTTTGAACAGCACCGCCCCCAGCGGTTGCCTGTCAGAACAGCGACCACCAGAGGACTCGTTCCCTGCCAGGCAAAAAATCGGCGACCTGCGGCGGCCCGGATAGAAGACCTGCGGCCCGGTTAGAACATGTGCTGGGGCTCTCCAATCAAAAATTTCCCTTTCTGTATCCACCGTTTTAAGATGTCCGCGATTTTTCTGGCCCTGACCACGCTGGAAAGGGGAACACTCTGGACTTCCCTGCCTTTGATCATTATGGTGCCGCTTTTCAGTTCCGCATAACTGACCTGACCATAACTTTTTGAAATCCCCTGCTGATAGTCATGACCATAATCAATGACCTGGGTAAAGAGTTCTTCATCAGAAACTGCGGTATACTTGACCATTTCCTCATTTAATATGGGAATGGGAATGCCAAGGCCCACAGACAGAGATACACCATATCCCCTGATACTCTGCCCCACAAGCCATTCCGGGGACATTTCCTTGAGATTGCCCATCACAAAAAGCGTGGCCGCCGGAGTCAGGGGCGCACCACTATGGGTCCGGCCCACCTTTTTCTTGTGCTGGGTGCCGCTCCAGGTAACATATCCCTGGGCGCCCCCGAGAAAAATCCGAGTTCCAAGACCTATGGTTTTAAGATAGGGGTCATTGAATAATGGACTCAGCTGCCCTGAAGTGGAATAATTGGCATTGGCCATATCTGATTTCAGGGTGCCCATATAGGTATACTTGACCTTGTCAGACCGGTTTATGGCGCAGTTATAATTCTGATATCCATTCCTTGGATTGCACAGAATTGCATTGGGAAGATCGGCAAGGGTAATTATTTTTTCGATTTTCCGGTTGGGATAGCAGTCCGTACCGTAACTTTCCGCTTTAAGTTCAATCTCTTTTCCTGCAGCCAGATCCTGGATCACATGGCCGCCCCCGTAGTTGAATTCTCCTGGGTGAAGTTTATTCAAAGGATCATCCTCACAGGTCTGGGTCGCCCCGAGAAAACAGTCAACTGCTGCAATCCCTGAATAGGCAGGCACATTGTTAAACCAGGTCTGGGTCGTTCTGATCACCGGCCTGGACTGGCCGATATTGATAAAGGCACCTGAAGAGCACATGGGGGAAAATGTACCTGTGGTGACAACATCCACATGTCTGGCCGCTTCAACAGGTCCCTGATCATGGACAATATCGATGATTTCTTCTGCTGTGACAACAACCGCCTCCCCGGATCTGATCTTTTCGTTTATTTCCTGATATGTTTTGTTTATTTTAAAATCACCCATTTTAGGCCTTCCCGTATAAAAATTGATTAACCTCTATTATGCGATGATCAAATGTGATTTTAGAAACCAGACATAAAAATTTTGATCATCGATCATTTTACTGTGTTACGTCATTTTTTCATTTACTGTATTACTGCATTTGTTCAACATATTCTATTTTTGACAGTATATTGTTCTTTATCCATGAAATATCCCACCATTCAACGGGATTGACAAACACATGGTTGACAGCCATCCCGAAATGAAGGTGATCACCGCCTGCCAGACCTGTGGAACCGCTTTTGCCGATAATATCTCCCTTTTGGACCAGATCCCCTTCCTGAACCAGTATTGTACTTAAATGGGAATACACAGAAGTCAGCCCGAATCCATGATCAATGATCACGGTATTGCCGAAAATGCCCACCCGGCCGGTGCTCAGAATTTTCCCGGTGTTGGCCGCCGGTACCGGTGCCATGGCCACAGATGCCAGGTCAATTCCCAGATGGACCTGCCGGTCGATTTCTTTTCCTTTGTACCGGTATATCCGATGATCGGCAAAAGAGGCCCTGTTGGCTGATCCTGGAAGCCTTAAAAACCGCCCCTGCCAGAACAGTTCCGGTTCTGTCTGCTTGACTGAATCAAGCAGCGTATTGACGTTTTCTTTTCTGAGGCTTGTGTTTACATAAAGAAATTTTTCCAGTAAAGGATTTTTTCTGGAATTAAAAATCTGTTCTTCTTCTCCAAGATCAAATTCCGGCATTTTTCTTGAAAAAAATGAATCCGACAGATTCAGCACGTCAGTCTTGAATTTCCTGTCCCGTATGTAATAGTAGAAGCCCCGGCTGGCAGTGTTTCCTGCAGGATCAGTGGCTGTTACATTGATTTCTATACCTGGGCCCTGGTGATAGCTTAATGCAAAAAACGCGGCATAAATACCTTTGTCATCAAACATACCGGAATACCCTGGAAAAAAATTATCCCCCACTTTTACACCGCTTTTAATACGGGTTTCAAAAAGCCGGTAGATCACAAGGCCTGAGCCGCCCCGTTCCACGTTGTGGCGACGGGTCAGGATATCGATTCTCGGAGGTTCGGAGTCAATAAAGACTGTTTTTTCAAGGGACACTGTATTTCCGTTGTTCCAGTCCTTCCAGGAATAATCAGTCACCTTGATCCGGATCAGGGCATCTCCGTCATTCATTCCGTATTTCCAGTAGGTTACGGGGATATTAAGAACATCTTCATGTATCTGGGACCCCATAAAAAAACCTTCGTACCCTGAAAAGGGATAGGATTTTTCCAGAATTTTTTTTTCTTTTGTTCCCTGAACAATGGATACCTGGACATCTCTTAATCCCGTTCCTCTGTCAGAAACTTTCAGGGACATCTCAAAGGATTTATTAAGATAAACAGAGGGTAATTCTACTTTTATTTCAGGGGGCTTTCCTTCAAATTCATTTATAAAAAACCAGGTCAGCGGCAGAAAAACCAAAAGAAAAAAAAATAGAAAAAAAACTCTCTTCATTGTCAGCACCTAAATCCTTACACAGGGTTTTCCTGTAATACATAAACAATTTACTTAAATCAAAAAACAGGCTTAAAATAACAGCAAAAGATCAAGTTATCAAGGTCTTTTCCATTCTTGACTTTTTGACCGGCAAAAGATAGATTGGGCTTGATCATAACATCAGCCACCCTGGATGGGGTCAGGCTTCGGTTATCCGACCCCGTTGATCAACAAACCAGCCGATTTGGCCGAAGTAAGGGAAAAATTTGTAATTGTTTACTGGAAGCTGAGTACTGAAGGCTGAAGGCTTTCATTTAAAAAAAAGGCTGCAGGTGAAAAAAAAAGCTGTTCTTGTAAAAACCCTTCTTGTTGTTCTTCTTTTATTGATTATTGCAGGACTTACTCTGGTTTATTATCTAAAAGGGATCAGATCCGGTTCGATTGCAGTTAATTATATAAAAGTAGACGCTTCTGCCGATCTTGTAATGAAGACCATGAAACAGACCTCCACACGGAACGGGATAAAGGAATGGGCACTTGAAGCATCTTCGGCACGCCTGTTAAAAAAAAGCAACAAAGCTGAAATGGAAAATGTAAAGGTTTCCTTTTATCTTGAAAACAACGACATTGTTTTTCTTAGATCAAAAAAGGGCGTTCTTGACACAGACAAAAAAGATATGACATTTACAGGCCATGTGGTCGTTACCCTGAATGACAATATACTTCAAACAGACAAGTTGCATTATGAAAAGAAAAGACATATAATATATACAGACTCCAGGGTGAAGCTGGAAAACAAGGATGCAGTTATTTACGGAAACTTTCTTGAAACAGACCTGAACAACAACTGCACAACCATAAGGGGTGACGTGAAAGGAGTCTTTAGTGAACGCTTTAATTTTTTTTAAAAAAAAGGGCTTGATTTTTATATCAATGAGTTTAATTGGTGTTCTGTCTGTTCTGGCGGTGTCTGCCGTGGAACAAGGATTGACAGATCAGGCAATCAGGATCAATGCAGATACCATGATTTCAAGACAGGAAGAAAATCAGGTTGAATTTTCAGGTAATGTTGTAGCCGCCACAGAGGATTCAGTTATCCATGCCGACCAGATCATCATCCATCTGTACACAGAAAATGAAAAAGATAAACTTAAAGTAGAAAAGAAACAGAATGTACGGAAAATTACAGCCATTGGTCATGTAAAATATATTTCAGGTCAAAGAAAAGCGTTTTCTGACAGAGCAGTGTATACAACAAAAGATAAAACACTGGTTCTCACAGGCACAAATCCCAAAGTAATGACAGGCGAAAACTTTATATCAGGAAAAAAAATAATCTTTTTCCAGGCGGAAGGCCGGATTTTTGTAGAAAGCGGAAAGGAAAAACGGGTTGAAGCCCTTTTTAACACAACAGACAAAACAGACTGAATGACCACACTTGCCCTGGAAAATCTGGTTAAAATCTACAACGGCAAAACCGTTGTAAACAATATCAATATAAACATCTGTCAGGGAGAGGTGACAGGCCTGCTGGGGCCCAACGGGGCTGGAAAAACAACCACTTTCTACATGGCCGTCGGCATAATTAAACCGGAAAAAGGAAAGGTTTTCCTTGACCGGAAGGAAATAACAGACTATCCAATGTATATGAGGGCACGCAAAGGAATCGGATATCTTCCCCAGGAAGCATCGATTTTCAGAAAACTCAGTGTAAAGCAGAATATCACGGCCATCCTGGAACTGCTGCCCGGGCAGGGGGATGCCATGGATGAAAAAGCGGCACATCTGATGGAAGAACTCGGCATTTCCCGGCTCTCAGATCAAAAAGCCTGCTCTTTGTCAGGCGGTGAAAGACGCAGACTTGAAATAGCACGGGTCCTTGCATCAGACCCCTTGTTTGTCCTGCTGGATGAACCGTTTGCCGGCATTGACCCCCTTGCTGTTACAGATATCCAGAATATTATCAGACAGCTTACCCGGAAAGGAATAGGCGTTCTGATTTCTGACCATAATGTCAGAGAGACACTTAGTGTCTGCGATACGGCATATATTGTCAATCAGGGGAGTGTGATTGAATCAGGCGTGCCTGAAAAAATCACTTCCAGCAAAATTGCAAAACAACTCTATTTGGGAGATAATTTTAAACTCTGATATGGGAATAGGACTACAGCAAAACCTGACGCTTACCCAGCAGCTTGTAATGACCCCTCAGCTGCAGCAGGCCATCAAGCTTCTTCAACTCTCCAGACTTGAACTGGCAAGTATGATTCAGCAGGAAATGGAGAAAAATCCAGCACTTGAAGAAGAGTCTGTCAAGGAGGCCGAGACATCTGAAAGCGATCATGAAAAGGAAAAAGAAACGGAACAGGTAAAGGAAGTGACCATTGATGAAAAGGTGGACCCTGATAATGACTGGGAAAGCTATATCAATGAATACAATTCCACGGGCAAGATCTATACTGAGACCGATCCCAATGCTGAAAGCACCAATTTTGAGGCATTTACCAGCAGCAAAAAGACCCTTGGCGACCATCTGGAATGGCAGCTTATGATGCACGGGGTAAACCGGGAACAGGAGAAAATCGGCAGTTTAATCATAGGCAATCTCAATATTGACGGATATCTCTGCGCCTCCATCGAGGAAATTGCCCAGGAAGGTCCTTTTGCCCCGGAAAAAGTCGAAGAACTGCTGAAGATCATGCAGAATTTTGATCCCCCGGGGGTATGTGCCCAAACCCTTCAGGAGTCACTTATCATACAGATCAATCACCTCGGCATTAAAAACAGGATTCTTGAAAAAATCATTGCCGGCCACATGAAAAATCTGGAGAACAAGAACTATAAAAAAATATCCCAGACCCTTAATATTTCACTGGATAACGTTAAAAATGCCGTTAATGTAATCAAAAATCTTGAACCCAAACCTGGAAGAAAATACAGCAATGAGGAACCCTATTATATCACCCCTGATATTTACGTGTACAAGGACGGGGATGACTATAAAATCATGATGAATGACGACGGCCTGCCCAAACTCAAAGTCAGCCGGTTTTACAGGGAAACCATTGCCAACGGCAAGGAAATATCCAAAGAGGCAAAAGCGTACCTCAATGAAAGGATGCAGTCAGCATCATGGCTGGTAAAAAGTATTCACCAGCGCCAGAAAACCATTTATTCAGTTATGGAGAGTATTGTCAAATATCAGAAAAAATTTTTCGACAAGGGGATTGCTTATTTAAAACCCATGATACTCAGGGATGTAGCCGAAGACATTGAAATGCACGAATCTACCATCAGCCGTGTCACCACAAATAAATACGCATTTACCCCCCAGGGTCTTTTTGAGCTGAAATTTTTTTTCAACAGCTCAATAAACCGTTCCAACGGGGATTCACTGGCCTCTGCCAGCGTCAAGGAAAAAATCAAAACGCTGATAGAACATGAGGACCAGGCGAATCCATACAGCGACAGCAAGCTGTCGGAACTTCTGGAAGAGGCGAATATTAAGATTGCCCGGAGAACCGTTGCAAAATACAGGGAAATGCTTCATATTCTGCCGTCCAGCAAACGCAAACAATTTTAGGGAGGTTTTTTCTATGCAAACATCAGTAACTTTTAAGAAACTCGATCCTTCTGATGCTTTAAAAGCGTACGTTCAAAAAAAGGTTGACCGCTTTGACAAAATGCTTGACCACCCTGCCGAAGCCAATGTGGTGCTTTCTGTTGAAAAAATCAGACACATTGCTGAAATCACATTAATCTGTGACAAAATGAAAATCCATGCCAAGGAAGAATCTGAAAGCATGTATGCCTCCATCGATGCCCTTGCAGACAAGGTGAAAACCCAGATAAAAAAGAACAAAGAAAAAGTCAAACGTCATATGTCAGGCAAAAAAAAGAGCATAAAGGAGATCGAACCCTTTGAATCGGAAAAAATTACTGATAATGAAATTGTAATGGAAGCAATTGATTTTAAACCCCTTGATATTGATGATGCCGTTATTGAACTTCAGTCCGGCAAAGACAATTTTTTTGTTTTCAGCAATGCACGGACAGAAAGGGTCAATGTTCTGTACAAGAGAAATGACGGAAACCTCGGTCTTATCCAGCCAAGATGACCCAGGGCCCCTGTCTTTATTGTTTAGGATAAAATAAAAAACTGGTGATTTTTTTCAGCAGTTGACGTCTGAAAAAAATCACCTCTTTTTTTAATTCATGCACCGGCAGAATCGATTTTTCAACGGACTGCAACCCTGTAAACGCCCTGCCGGGTACAACAAAACATGAAAGAATTTGAAGTATTGCCTGATTCTCTCATAAAAAGACTAAAAAAATATATAATATAAAATGAAAATATCTGACCTTCTTGACAACCATTCCATTATTCCAAGGCTTGCCTCCCAGGACAAAAAGGGGGTGCTGGAAGAACTGGCTGAAACCGTGACGCACATCTCAGGTACCCCAAAAAGTGACATCGTAAAAGTACTTCTTGAAAGGGAACAGCTCGGCAGTACAGGCATAGGGGGCGGCATCGGCATTCCCCACGGAAAACTGTCATCCATTTCAACCATCGCTGTTGGTATTGGTATCAGCCGTAAAGGGGTTGAGTTTGATTCCCTTGACAAAAAACCGGTCCATATCCTTTTTCTTTTGATAACGCCTGAAGATTCTGCCGGCAGCCACCTGAGGGTACTGGCCCAGCTGTCAAAACTTTTAAAAAAAAATGAGTTCAAGACCAGCTTGAAACAGGCAGAATCTGCAGCTGAAATTCTGGCTGTGATTGAGCAGTATGATGAAGATTTCTAAATGAAAAATCATAAAATATTCATAATAACAGGCCTTTCCGGTTCTGGGAAAAGTACAGCCATGGCCGCATTTGAGGATGCCGGCTTTTACTGCGTGGACAATATGCCGGCGGAACTGCTGCCTAAATTCCTTGATCTGCCCATGAAAAATGATCCCGGGATTAACGGGCTGGCCTTTGTCATGGACATGCGCGCCAAAAACTTTTTATCAGAATTTTCCTCCATCCATGACCGGCTCAATGAAAAAGGCTACAAGGCTGAAATAATTTTTCTGGAAGCAGATGTGGACACCCTTATAAAACGGTACAGCCAGACCCGGCGCCACCACCCTGTTTCCAACGCCAAAAGCCTTATGGAAAGCATTAAAGATGAAATGCAGATGATGGGGGCCATCAGAAACATTTCCAATATAATCATTGATACCAGCGAGTACAATGTTCACAGGCTTAAATCTGAAATTATCAGCATTGCCGGTAAAAAATCAAAAATTATCCCCACCATGAAAATCCATATCCTTTCATTCGGGTATAAATACGGCATCCCCCATGATGCAGATCTTGTGGTGGACATGCGGTTCCTTTTAAATCCGTATTTCAATCCGGAACTCAAGGATCAGGACGGTGAGTCCAGTGACGTCAGATCCTTTGTTTTAAAAATTGAAGAAGCAAAAATTTTTCTAAAAAAATATCTAAGTCTTCTTGACTTTCTCATCCCTTTATATAAAAAAGAGGGCAAAGCGTATCTGACAATTGCTGTTGGATGCACTGGAGGACGGCATAGAAGTGTTGTAATCGCCCGCAAACTCTTTGAAGAATTAAATATGAAAGAATACAAACCTGAAATCATTCACAGGGACATAGACAGGGATACAAAAAAAATATGACAGGTATTTTAATTGTCACACATGCAAATCTCGGCCATGCGCTGATAGAAGCGGCAGAATTCATACTGGATACAGAACTTGAAAAGGTGTCCTTTATTTCTATCAATATCAGGGAAGATGTTGATTCTCTTCACAAAAAAATAAAAAAAGGGGTAAAAAAACTCCAGAGCGACAAAGGCGTTATCATTTTAACGGACATGTTTGGCGGCACCCCTTCCAATCTGAGCTATTCATTCCTCAAGGAAGGATCTGTCGAGGTCGTCTCGGGGGTAAACCTGCCAATGCTCATAAAGGCAGTTAATATCAGAGAAAAAAAGGATCTGTCAGAGGCGGCTGTAATACTGGTTGAAAATGGGAAGAAAAGCATTTCTCTGGCCAGCGGTATTTTGAAAGGAAGTAAAAGAGGCTGAGTGGTTTTAACTTTTTGCACAGCAGATTGTTTTTATTATATTATTTATTCTATGCGTACTTAAAGACTTTTACTGGAGGATTTAAAAAAATGACCATCAAACTAGGAATTAACGGATTTGGCAGAATCGGCAGAATGGTTTTCAGAGCGGCCCTTAACCATCCGGATGTTGACGTCACCGCCATCAACGACCTTACCGATACCCGGACCATTGCCCATCTTCTTGCCTTTGATTCGGTCCACGGCCGCCTTGACAGAAAAGTAGAGGCAAAGGACGGTGCCATCACTGTGGACGGCAGGGAAATAAGCGTCTCTTCAAAAAAAGACCCGGCAGACATTCCCTGGAAAGAGGCTGATGTGGATATTACAGCAGAATGCACCGGTATTTTCAGAGACAAAAATGCCGCATCAAAACACATCACAGCCGGAGCCAAAAAGGTGATCATCTCAGCGCCTGCCCCTGATCCTGATATCACCATTGTTATGGGGGTAAATCAGGACAAATATGATCCATCTGCCCATCATATCATCTCCAACGCCTCGTGTACCACCAATTGCCTGGCGCCGGTGGCTAAAGTGCTTCTGGAAAACTACGGCATTGTCAGCGGCATGATGACCACGGTACATGCATACACAGGGGACCAGAAACTGCTTGACTTTCCCCACAAAGATCCGAGAAGGGCCCGTTCAGCCGCTCTTTCCATGATACCAACCACCACTGGCGCTGCAAAGGCGGTTTCCCTTGTTCTTCCGGAACTTGAGGGCAAACTCAATGGGCTTTCCGTCCGGGTGCCCACCCCCAATGTTTCCCTTGTTGACCTTGTGGCTGTTCTGGAAAAACCGGCAACAAAGGATGAGATAAATGCCGCCCTTAAAAAAGCATCTGAATCCGACCTTGCAGGCATCCTGGAATATTGCGACCAGCCCCTGGTTTCCATTGATTTTAACGGCAGTCCCTTTTCATCCATTGTGGATGCCATGAGTACAGATGTGATCAGCAATATGGTTAAAATATATGCCTGGTATGACAATGAAACAGGGTATTCCACACGGATGATTGATCTGGCCGCCTTGATTGGAAAATCGCTTTAACATTGAATTTTAACCCGTGAATCCATTTGTTTGAACAGGAGAGCTGATGAGTAGAATCCCATTGATCGCCGGTAACTGGAAAATGTTTAAAACCGGCCCGGAAGCCGTTGCAACGGCTGAAAAACTGGCAGCGCTTGCCAGGGATGTAAAAGAAACAGAGATAATGATTGCGCCGACCTTTCTTTCCCTTCCTTTGGTATCCCAAAAAACAGAGAATACAAACGTAAAAACAGGTACTCAGAATCTTTTTTATGAAAAAGAAGGGGCCTATACCGGAGAAGTTTCAGCCGAGATGGTCAGAGCAGCCGGTGCTGAATATGTTATTATTGGTCATTCAGAGCGGCGGCAGTATTTCGGTGAAACAGATTCTTCCATCTGCCTGAAAATAAAGTCCGCCCTGAATGCCGGTCTTAGGCCTGTGCTGTGCATTGGAGAAACGGAAAAGGAAAAAGATGAAAAAAAAACATTTTCTGTGCTTGACAAACAGATAGAAAATGGGTTAAAAGGTTTTCGTTCTGAAGAACTCGAAAATCTTGTTCTTGCATATGAACCCGTTTGGGCCATAGGAACGGGGAAAACAGCAACCCCTGAACAGGTTAACGAAGTTCACCATTATATCAGAACACTGATTGAGAAATTATTTGACACCAGGCTTGCCCAGGGGATGAGAATCCTTTACGGCGGTTCCGTAAAACCGGAGAATGTGTCAGACCTCATGGCATTAGAGGATGTTGACGGCGCTCTGGTTGGCGGAGCAAGTCTGGATGCAGACAAATTTATTCAAATTATAAAATTTTAAACAAAGCAGTATTTATGACAACCCTTATATTTAGCTTACATATATTTTCCTGCATATTTTTAATATTGATCGTTCTGCTCCAGACAGGCAAAGGGGCGACCATGGGAGCTTCCCTTGGCGGCGGCGGCAGTCAGGCCCTTTTCGGCAGTGCAGGTCCGGCAACCATACTGAACAAAATCACTACAGGCATAGCCATTTTGTTCATGATAACATCTTTGACCCTGGCCTATTCATCGGGTCATAAAACTGAGAACACCATAATGCCGGAAACCAGGGCGCCCATTACAGCGCCTGCTGAACAACCCGCAGCACAGAATGGTGATGCAGAAAATACGCAGTAATACTTATTTAAAAAATCAGCCGAAGTGGTGGAACAGGTAGACACGCACGCTTGAGGGGCGTGTGGGGCGACCCGTGGGAGTTCAAATCTCCCCTTCGGCACCAGACTTTAAAAAGCCGCGCACTCAATGTACGCGGTTTTTTTTATTGTGCCCCTATGAAAAAAAACAAACGGATAAACTGCCACAACTGCTGTCATTTCTATATCACCTGGGACCCGGATTTTCCCTGCGGATGCAGGGCCATGGGCTTTAAAGGAAAACAGCTGCCATCCACCACGGTGTTAAGATCCACTGGAAAACCCTGTATGCTTTTTAAAAAAAAGACAAAAAAAACAGATATCCCTTGAACAAAATCACTCTATGATTATAATGGAAAAACTATGAATAATATAAATGAAAACAGACCCGATCCAAAAAAAATTGAAAAAGAGCTGGGAGAATTTTTAAACAAAAAATTCGGGGGAAATGTAAAAATAATCTCCCCTTCCATGCTTCCCCAGGAAGCTCCGATTCACGGAAAAGAAAAAAAATCAGGCAAAAAAGACCTGATCAATTTCGACATCAGACCCAGGGAGCTGATCTCCTATCTGGATCAGTATATTGTAAAACAGGACAGAGCCAAAACAGTTCTTGCGACCAAAATCTGTACCCACCTTAACCGTATCAAACTAAGTGACGTCAACAGTGAGTATGAAGGTACCATCACAGGAAACATAAAATCCAACATCCTCATGCTCGGCCCCACTGGTGTCGGTAAAACCTATCTGATCAAACTGATTGCAAAAAAAATAGGTATCCCCTTTGTCAAGGCAGATGCCACCAAATTTTCAGAAACCGGGTATGTCGGTGGTGATATTGAAGACCTGGTCAGGGATCTGGTCAAGGAAGCAGACGAAGATATTGAGCTGGCCCAGTGCGGTATTATTTACATAGATGAAATCGATAAAATAGCAGCCTCAAACCATTTCAGGGGCTCTGATATTTCCCGGGCCGGTGTTCAAAGGGCCCTTTTAAAACCCATGGAAGACACAGATGTGGATCTTAAGGTGCCCCATGACCCTGTCTCAATGATGCAGGAACTTGAGCGCTTCCAGAGAACCGGTAAAAGATCCAAAAAACGGGTAAATACAGCCAATATTCTGTTTATTGTCAGTGGCGCATTTTCCGACCTTACAGACATAATAAGCAGGCGGGTCACCACCCAGGCCATGGGGTTTGGCGCCACCCTTTCAAAGTCCAGTAAAAAGGGAGATCTTCTCAGGCAGCTGAAAGCTGAAGACCTGGTCAATTTCGGATTTGAATCTGAATTTATCGGCAGGCTTCCTGTGAGGTGTTTTCTGGATGAAATGTCCAGGGATGATCTGTTCCAGATTTTAAGAATGCCCAACAATCCGGTCATACTTGGCAAGCGTCTTGATTTCTCTGCCTACGGCATTCATATTCTTTTCACCAGCGAGGCCCTGGAAATATTTGCAGACCAGGCCTTTAAAGAAAATTCCGGGGCTCGGGGAATCGTCAGTGTGGTTGAAAACACGCTGATCCCCTTTGAAAAGGAGCTTCCTTCTTCAACCATTTCAAATTTCACGGTTACCCGGAAAGTAGTGGAGAATCCAGAGGCTGAACTTGCTGATATTCTATCAGGTAAAAGCATAGAAAAATGGGACCTGCGCTACAATGAAACCTGGAAGGCTGAAAAACACTATATTACAGAATATATACGCAAACACTGGAAAAATCTCTCAATCAGGCACGGCCTTACCCTGTCAAGGGAGAGAAGCCGGCTGGTAGCCGACTATTTCTGCACCCATGTGACAGAACTTGGAAAAGCAATCAAAAAAATAAAATCCTATTATGAATCTGTAAAAAAAATAGAAATCGATTTTTTCAATCACCACGATCTTAATATTGTATTTGAAGAAGATGCTGTGGATTTTCTTATTGAGCAGTTCATAAACAACAGTATCACCCAAGATGAACTTATGGCCAAACTGTACAATGATTTTTATGACGGTCTGCACCTTGTTCATAAAAAAACTGAAAAAAACAGATTCTTTTTATCCAGACAGTCCCTTATAGATCACGAAATATTTTTAAACGACCTTATCAGGAAAGAGATATCATGATCGGCATTTCAAAGCTCTACTGCGCCACTGTTGAACCCTCTGACGCCCTCCGGTACAGCCGGAACTCAAACCAGCTCCCCTCCCATCTGCTTCAGTTTTCCATTGATAAAAAACCAGTCGTGGTCTGGAATATGACTCGGAGGTGCAATCTGAAATGCGTACACTGCTATGCAAGATCAGAAGACATTTCCTATGACAATGAGCTTAACAGGGAAGAGAGCTTTAAGATGCTCGATGATCTGGCTGCCTTTGGGGTGCCTGTTGTCCTTTTTTCCGGTGGAGAACCCCTGGTCCATCCTGAACTGGCTGATTATGCTGAGTACGCTGTAAAAAAAGGGATACGCGCTGTTATATCCACCAACGGCACCCTCATAACAAAGGATAAAGCACATATATTAAAAGAGATCGGCCTTTCCTATGTGGGTATCAGCCTGGATGGTCTGGAAAGTGTACATGACCGTTTCCGCGGCGTAAAAGGCGCCTTTAAAAAGGCATTACAGGGAATTAGCAACTGCCAGGAGGCCGGAATAAAGGTCGGGCTGCGGTTCACCATAAACAAAAGAAACGTGTCTGAAATTCCCGGTATATTTGATCTTCTTGAAAAAATGGATATTCCCAGAGCCTGCTTTTACCATCTTGTGTATTCAGGAAGGGCCTCTGAAATTGCCAAAGAAGATTTGACCCATGGGGAAACCAGAGCCGTACTTGACCTTATCATGGACAGGACAAAGGATCTCCACGACAGAAACAAGCCCAAGGAGATTCTCACCGTTGACAACCATGCCGACGGCCCCTATCTCTATCTTAAACTGCTCAGGGAGGACCCGGACCGGGCCGCTGAAGTTCTTGAACTGCTTCAGATGAATGAGGGGAACAACTCTGGAAGGGGGTTTGGGTGCATATCCTGGGATGGTGAGGTGTATCCGGATCAGTTCTGGCGACACAGAAGCCTCGGCAATATCAGAGAAAAACCCTTTTCCGAAATATGGACAGATCCTTCCAATGATTTTCTCATGAAATTAAAAGAAAAAAAGAAATATATCAAAGGCAGATGCGCAGCCTGCAGATGGCTGGATATCTGCGGCGGCAACTTCAGGGCCCGGGCGGAATCCACGGCCGGAGACCCCTGGGACAGTGATCCTGCCTGTTTTTTAACCGATGAGGAAATCGCACCCCCCCACAACATTTTAAGATTAAGATAAAGAGGTAAAATATGCTGTTTCCTGACTACAGGGCAAGACGATTAAGGGAAAAGAAACCCTTTAGACGAATGATAAGGGAAACCCGGCTTTGTTCGGATGATTTCATCCTTCCCCTGTTTGCCGTTGAGGGAAAGGGCGTTAAACAGCCCATAGATGCCATGCCGGGGCAGTTCCAGTTTTCCTGTGATAAACTTCCAGCCATAGCACAAGAGGCGTTTTCCCTGGGGATACCGGCTGTTATGCTGTTTGGCCTTCCCGATAAAAAAGATCCCTTAGGCACCCGTGCCTATGCAGCCGACGGGATTGTCCAGAAAGCCGTTAACACTGTTAAGAAAAAAGTGCCTGAAATTGCCGTGCTCACCGATGTATGCCTGTGTCAGTATACAGACCACGGTCACTGCGGCATTGTTGACAAGGGAAAAATTGACAATGATGCCACCCTGGATCTGCTTGCCAGAACAGCCCTGTCCCATGCAGAGGCCGGCGCTGACATGGTGGCCCCCTCGGACATGATGGACGGCCGGGTGGGAGAAATACGCCAGACTCTGGATGAAAATGATTTCTCACATATTCCCATCATGTCCTATGCAGTTAAATATGCCTCCGCCTTTTACGGCCCCTTCCGTCAGGCAGTGGATTCCGCCCCCCGGTTCGGTGACAGAAAAACCTATCAGATGGACCCGGCCAATGCCCTGGAAGCCCTGAGGGAAGCCACCCTGGACATTGAAGAGGGGGCTGATATCATCATGGTCAAACCGGCCCTGTCCTATCTGGATATCATTCATACGTTGAGAAATGAAATTGACATGCCCATGGCCGCCTATAATGTCAGTGGAGAATATGCCATCGCAAAGGCCGGCGGTCTGATGGGATGGGTGGATGCTGCAACGCTTATTATGGAAATGCTGCTGTCCATCAAACGGGCAGGAGCGGACATGATCCTGACCTACGCTGCCATTGAAGCGGCAAAGGAGTTGAACCGATAATGCATTCCACATCCCCCCATTCCGGAAAAAAACAGTCTTCAGATCCCAAAGGCAAACATAACACCCTGCGCCTGGTGGCCTGGGAAGTCACCCGGCGCTGCAATCTGTCATGCATCCACTGCAGGGCTGCAGCTGAAGATCATCCCTATGACAATGAACTGGACACCCGGGCCTCCTTGAGGCTTCTTGACCAGATCAGAGAAACCGGAGCTCCCATTATCATCCTGACCGGAGGGGAGCCCCTGCTGAGAAAGGATATATTTGAAATTGCCGCCCACGGCACCGCTATTGGCCTGAAAATGGTTATGGCGCCCAACGGCACATTGATTACCCGGGAAAATGCAGAAAAAATGAAAGATTCCGGGATTCAGCGGATCAGCATCAGCCTGGATGGTGCCACAAAAGCAAGCCATGACAGTTTCCGGGGCTTTAATGGTGCCTATGAGGGTGCCATGAACGGTATAAAAATGGCAAAGTCAGCCGGCCTGGAATTTCAGATCAACACCACTATCACCAAAAACAATCTAACAGAAATTCCAAAAATTCTGTCCCTGGCCGAGGAAATCGGTGCCGTGGCCCATCATATCTTCCTTCTTGTTCCCACGGGCAGGGGAAAATACATTGTGGATCAGGAAATCAATGCGGCAGAATATGAAAACACCCTGAACTGGTTTTACGACCAGAAAAAAAAGACAAATCTGCAGTTGAAAGCCACCTGTGCCCCTCACTATTACAGGATACTCAGGCAGAGGGCCAGACAGGACAATGAAAAGGTCACCTTTGAGACCCATGGCCTGGATGCCGTTACCAGGGGCTGCCTGGCCGGAACCGGGTTCTGTTTTGTCTCCCACATCGGTAAAGTACAGACCTGCGGGTTCCTGGATGTGGAATGCGGGGATATCACCACAACCAGTTTCAAGGATGTCTGGGACAATTCAGAGGTTTTCACCACCCTTAGAAATTTCAAAAACCTCAAGGGCAAATGCGGCATCTGCGAATATGTAAATGTATGCGGGGGCTGCAGGGCAAGGGCTTACGAAGCCACCGGCGATTATCTGGCCGAAGAACCGCTTTGCACCTATCAGCCCGGGCGATCTTAAATGGAATTAAGGGTTAGCGTGATTGGCCGGTCCTCTTCACTGGATCCAGTAAAACGGATCGGTCCGGGCAGTCTGTACCTGTCGCCGCCGGGCTCGGCGGCCATCCATTTATCCCTCATGGCCTTTGCCACTCTAAAGGCATTGGACTTTGTATCCACAATGCTTTTTTCAATGACCAGGGCAAGCTTCCCCTTTCTCTCCTCAAGGCGCATCAGCTTTGCAATGGGCACGCCCATGGGTTCCCATGTTGTAAAGCTGTGCTCCAGGTTTTTGATTACTGCCATCTGGCCGGTCCCATTGTTGGCAATCAGGCTGAAGGCAGTCCATCCAAGATTATAGGTATAATTGCAGTCAAACTGGGTGGGGTCATTTCCACGGCCGTCATACCCGTAAAAATGGGCCTGGGTTTTAAATTTAGGGGTTGATTTTTTGAATATGGTGAGCGCTGCGTCAGGCACCTCATCCTGCTCTGATATGAGCCGGCTTTCAATAAGGGCAAGCTTTAAGGTTTTTTTTGAAATTATGGACGGTTTTACCAGAAAATAAGGATCTTTTTTATAGTTTTTAAACAGGGCATCACCAAACCGGTCAGGGTCCAGCCCGCTGTCTTCAAATATTTTTTTACAATACCCCTGTTCTATGCCGATCTTGTACTCTCCCTTTTCCTTTAAAATATCCAGATATTCCTTTACCATGTCAAGGATGATCTTTTCTGTCTTTACAAGGGAAAACTGAAAATTGCCATGGGTGTCCCTTTCCATCAGCAGTCCTTCCTGGAAAAAAGGAGGAAGATCGTTAAACAGCTCATCATCCCTAAGATTCCATATCGGGGATGCCCCTTTTTCACTGATTCCCCTGGAGTACCGTCTCAGATAATCCAGTTTGGATTCCAGGGTATTAAATGCTGTATGGAAATCATCATCATGGGTATAATTATAATCTGCGATAATGGTATTGAGTTTAATGATAAAAATCTGAATTTCATTGATAAATTCAAGCACCCCTTCCGGGATAATCATCACCCCGTAATTTTTGCCGTGGGCCGCTCTTTTCATAATGGTATTGCATATGAGGCGTGACAGGTGCCGCAGGGTCATGCCGTAAGCGGTGTAATCCACCTCCCCTTTTTCAGCTGCTTTGGCCAGCCTTTCCTTATCCACATAATCGGCAAGGTCTTCACCGATCAGGGTGAAGTTGGCATGGGTCTGAAGAAAGGCCTCAAGGGCCAGGTGGCTGGCCACCCGCCCCATGACCTTGCAGACATGCCAGTATTTTACATCTGAGCTGGCATCGGTACAGAGATTACTGATGTTCTGGGCAAAGGACCTTGCCGCCGTATGGAACCCAAAGGAAATGGCACAGAGCACGTCTCCGGACTCGGTTTTGACCTGAATATCACCGTCAATGGTTTTGGGGATGCCAATGACCTGAATCCCGTCCTGCTTGAGTTCCTGAGCCAGAAAGGCCGCATTGGTATTGGAATCATCGCCGCCCACGATTACAAGGGCATCCAGATTAAGGAGTCTGCAGGTCTCCCTGGACAATTTCATTTTTTCATCAGAATCTATCTTGGTTCTGCCGGTTTTAATCATGGTAAACCCGCCAAGATTCCTGTAGGTATCCACCAGGCTTTCTGTGATTTCAACATACCTGTTTTCCAGAATGCCGTCAGGCCCCAGGATAAACCCCAAAAGTCTTGAATCGGGATTGGCTCTTTTGGCGGCATCAAATATTCCTGCAATCACATTGTGTCCCCCTGGCGCAGGACCTCCTGAAAAGACAATGCCAATATTTCGCTGTTTAAAATACCCGTTTTTTTTCTCTGTATCTGATTCTCTGCCGGCCACGATACGGCATACATGATTGTGAACAATATCGGGAAGTACTTTTGCCGCTTCCCGATCCGTTGCAAAGGTGTACTGGGGCTGTTCTTCCAGCACTGTAAATTTTTCAGAAAAAACCTGACATTTTTTTGGAAAAAAAGATCTTCGCTCAAGCACTTCCTTGTTCACATCTGCTATAACACTTTCAGTTTTTGAATGATTTAAAAGCGTTTCAACGTCTATTCTTCTGGCTGATTCCATGGCATAAATCTCCATTTCTATAGTCTTACCACTCTGTTTCTTCCGCCCTCTTTAGCCTGATACACAGCACTATCAGCACGATTAAACAAATCCAGGTGGGATGCATCCTCCTGTTTAACTTCAGAGGCACCAATACTTACCGTAACCCTTACAATGTCTTCCCGGTATATAAATTCAATCCGTTCAATGGTCTGCCGGATTTTTTCAGCAACATGTTCTGCCCCTTTTCCATCTGTCCCGGGCATGATGACCACAAATTCCTCTCCCCCGTACCTGGCAAGCATGTCGTTTGTTCTGAGAAGGGGACCAGTTCTTTTTATAATTTCCTTAAGACAGCTGTCCCCAATGGAATGCCCATACTTATCATTAATTTTTTTAAAATGATCGGCATCCATTTCCAGAAGGGAAAAAACAGTGCCATACCTTAAAAATCGTTCCATTTCCTCTTTGATTTTCCTGTCATAGGCCCTTCTGTTGAACGCCTTTGTAAGAGGATCATGATTCAGCTGGGTTTCCAGATCTTCTGCATGCTTGGTGGCATCTTCCAGTTCCTGTTTCAACTTGAAAAAACCGGACTGAAAAGAAGACACATTTGTCTGAACAGCCTTTTGAACAGCCTGGTCCTTGGCTGTCTTTTTTTTCAAAGCCTCCTCAATATGGGTCAGTCGTCCGGAAACGGCTGCCTTAAGGTCTTCAAGGTCTCTGGCAAGATCAACACTGGTTTTCATCTCTTTAAGCTCGACTTTTAAAAGAGATTTAAACCCGCTGCTGGACTGCATGGCATCCTGGGTTTTCTTCAGGGACCGGTCAAGACCTGTTTCTATTTCAAGGATTTTTTTTACTATTTCCTTTAAAAACCGGGCAATTATTTCTCGATCGTTTGTCACCTCTGAAAGGTAGTGATGTAGAAGAGCAAACAGATCATCCCTGGATATGCTCAATGCCCTTAAATCACCGGCTGAAGATATTCTGCTGCCTATTTTGTTTAATTTTTCAATATACAGTGTTCCCATGGTAGCTTTCAGGGAATTGACAATATCTTCATACCCCTGTTTAAAATTTTTCAGATTCTTTTCACCGGTCTGGGAAGAAGTGAATATTCCCTCGAAAAAAGAGGGCTTTTTTTTTTCCCCTTGTCTGTATCCGGCTCTTCTTTGTAAATCAGCTTTTGTATCTGTTTGAGTATATACTCAATTTTACCAAAGGATTCCCCTTTTTTCAGAGCAATACTTAAATCCTTCAACACCGGCTTATACGGAGAGGAATCATCCGTGAACATGTCCAGGATATAGGGAAAATATTTTCTATAAATTTTTTCACTGGATTCATACTGCTCTTCCAGGATATTGATGTCTTTTAAAAGGCTGTTTTTCTGAGACTGAAGTTTTTCGACTCGAGAACTTAATTCATAAATTGTTTTATTTTTTTTATCAGACATAAAATCACCTTTAACTCTAATGATCCCGTTTTTTATACATGATGCAAGTAATACCACGGCACCCCTTTTAATTGCAAGGAGATTGATATTTTGACTGTTCTCCGAGTTTTACGGCCAGATAACCGTCAATAATCAAATGCACAATATGATGAACAACGCAGACCAGCAGGGCAGATCCATATTCAGGAAAAAGGGTGACTTGAAGAATCACTGAAAGGGGAAGTGTTTTTTGAGATCCCATGAATATCTGACTTTCCCGCCGGCCCTTTTTGATTTTAAACAGATAGGATAAAATAAAGGAAAATAACAGAAGCAGAAGGTGAAACACTACCACCATAAGAATTACACTGAATAAAGACCCGGTCTTTTGTATAAAAACGTTCCTGGACCCTGATGCAGCCATAAAAACAATACAGATGACAAAAACCTGATTGGCTGCCTGCAGGATCTTCAGCTGTTTATCATGAATTTTTCCGTAACATGCCTTTATGGCCATGCCTGATGCCATGGGGATAAGCACAAGAAAGAACAGTTTTTTCATGATGGCATATTGATCAATATTTACTATTGTTTTTTCTCCAAAAAAGGAAAGCAGGATAGATAAAACAAAGGGAATGGAAACAATGGATATAAAATTGGCCAGAATGGTTATAAACAACGCATGGGCCATATTGCCCCCTGCCCTGCCAGTCATGACCACACCACTGGAAAGGGTTGTGGGCATAACAGACACAATAAACATACCAATAACAACCCCGGTTTCAACCGGCAGAACGCTTAATGCTGCAGCAGATAACGGGGAAACAATAAAAATGACAAACAATGCCGTTGCCGTTACCTTGACATCTCTGATACCGGCTCTGATCTGTTCTGTTTTAATAATGATACCGGAAAAGAGAAATATAATAAAAATCACTAAATCCGGACCATAATGGGTTTTGAAAAAAAATCCAATGTCTGGCAATGTGCCGGTTCTGTCTGCCATGACACTCATAAAAACAAACACAAGACCGATTAAAAACCACTGCTGCTTTATCTTTTCTATCAAAGTAAACTCCTTTATTCTGTAAAAACATGATAATCAAGTAGTAGTGAAACACTGATAAGCTTCATATTACAATGGCAGTTTTCCGTCAATAGGCATCCCTGGAAACATTATAAAAAAAAATATCCCCTGATCAAACCATCGGCCAGACAAGGTCAAGAAAGACCTGAGCCTCTTGGACGAAACCATGATCAAGACCAGAAAACAAGCTGTACAATAAAAATTTTAAATCTTGACGTTTTTGCCGCAGATGGTATGTTTTGGAATTTGACAGGGTCGAAAATTTTTATCTAATATGCCCCATTGGTGCAACGCAGGAAACGGGCAAAAAGACAGGCAACCGCTGGGGGCGGCGGTATTCAAAAAACTTGATGACCGAGTTATAAGTAGGTGGACATATATATTTACCCATCCTTGCAATATTTAAACTCTTTAAATTAGAGTGTTTATGGCTTTCGAGATAGGTAAAAACATTAGTCCAGGTACTTAGTACTTATTTCACATAAAAAGGGGCGCAGGAGATAGTGTTCAGACATTTTTATAGTATCAATTTACTTGTTCTGGTTTTTTTACTGTTCTCAGGACAGAATGTGTCCGCTTCAGAACCGGAACGTCCCCCCCATGTCCGGGAATACACCCTTTCTGATCTGTGCAGGACAGCCTGCAAAACAGCGGAACAGATCAAAATCCAGGAAAACGATCTTTTTATTGCACAGGAAGACAGAAAAAGAGCTTTATCGGTTTTAATGCCCAGGGCCACGGCCTTTGGGTCCTGTTCCCTGAACAGGGAACCGGATGAATACAGTCCTGACATCAACGCTTTCGGCGTTAAACTCAATCAGAGTTTTACCTTGAACGGCAAAGAGATTATTGCCCTTGGCATGTCTGAAGATGCCATTGATGAGCAATCACTGCTGGTTAAAGCGGTTACATCTGATTATATACTTGAAATCGCCAGGGCTTACTACCGGATTCTCAGCACCCAGCGGTACGTGGAAATTGCAAAAAGTGATGTCCAAAGACTTGAAAAACACAGACAGGCGGTTCAGGAACGGCTTAATGTGGGACAGGTCACCAAAACAGCGCTTTTCAGGGCAGAGGCTGAACTTTCAGGTGCCAGAACATCCCTTGTAAAATCTGAAAACGGATTTAAACTTGCAAAAGCATCCCTGCAAAGACTTGTGGAAATTGATAAACACTTCCGTATCTCCAATAACGACATCAAAGCCCTGAAAAACTTTGTATATTCCTATGAGGAACTCAAACAGACCTCACTGGAAAAAAGGGCTGAAATCAAGGCAGCAGCGCAGAAAGTAAACATTGCCGAAAAAAATATCCAATATACCAAGGGTGCATACTGGCCCAGCCTTTCCATTGAAGGCGCTTATACCAATTCCAGTTTTGAATTTGACTCACCCAGATATGGTACCACTGTCAGCGAAGATGCAGAAAACAGCAGCATTGAAGCCAATCTCACCTTTACCATGTTTGACGGGGGATTAAGAGCTGCAGAAGTGCGCCAGGCCCTTGCAGACAAAAAAAAAGCAGATCTTGCGCTGGAGATGCAGAAAAAGCAGATCATCCTTGAGACAAAAAGAGCCTGGCTTGACTATGAAACCGCCATCAGTGTCCTCTTAACCCTTAAAGATGAACTCAAATCTGCCCGGGAAAACTTCAATTCCGTAAACATGCAGTTCAGATACGGCATGGCAGACTCTGTTGATATGATGGATGCCAACACCCTTCTGGTAAAAGCGGAAAGGGAGCTTTCCGATGCTGAATACAGCCACGCCTTTTCCATTCTGGAAATCATGAGGGCAAGGGGAGATATTGTTGCTGTATTAACCGCAAATCCGTAACAAAAAACAGTTTATCCTGCCCTGTGAAGCCATTTTGCTGTGCAAATTTACGTACAGATTTTTCCAGCCTGTAGGCAGACCTGTCTGAATCAGGTTTTTTGGGACTCTTCCTGACTGTTTTTCAAACTTGCCTTGATGAATTCCCGGAAAAGGGGATGGGGATTATCAGGCCGGGACTTGAATTCCGGATGAAACTGGCACCCCAGAAACCAGGGATGATCCTTTAATTCAACGATTTCAACAAGTTCATTGTCCGGAGAAGTGCCGCTGATGAACAGTCCTGCATTGACAAGGGGCTCCCGGTATTCATTGTTAAATTCATACCGGTGCCGGTGCCGTTCAGAAATCTGTTCTTCCCTGTAGGCCTTCATTGCAAAGCTGTCCTGTAAAAGGGTGCAGGGATAGGCGCCAAGGCGCATGGTTCCGCCTTTGTCTGAATTGCTGTCCCGCTTTTCAATCTGTTTTGATTGCGCGTCATACCATTCCGTCATAAGGTATATCACGGGATAGGGGGTATTGGGATCAAATTCAGAACTGTTGGCATCATCCATATCAGCCACATGTCTTGCAAATTCTATAACAGCCATGTGCATGCCAAGGCATATACCAAAAAACGGGACCTTATTGATCCTTGCGTATTTTACACCCAGGATCTTTCCTTCAATGCCCCTGGACCCGAATCCACCTGGCACAAGAATGCCATCTGCCTTTCCGAGTTTTTCCTCAAGATTGTCATCCTTGAGCGTGCTGGAATCGATAAATTTAGGATTGACCTTTGTATCGTTTGAGATTCCGCCATGGCTGAGGGCCTCATTAAGACTCTTATAGGATTCAGTCAGATCAACATACTTCCCCACTATGGCAATATCTATGGAGAACCTCGGATTTTTCAGTTTGTGTACCATGTCCCGCCATTCATCAAGCATAGGAGCCCTTGCCCATATATTGAGTTTCTTGAGAATCTTGTCCCCAAGTCCCTCGCTGTTGTAAACAAGGGGAACCTCGTAGATACAGTCCACATCCTTGGCTGTAAACACCGCATCATCATCCACATTGCAGAACAGGGCAATTTTTGACTTCAGCTCGGGCCCCAGTATGGTTTCAGTCCTGCACAAAAGGATATCCGGCTGAATACCGATACTTCTCAACTCCTTGACACTGTGCTGGGTGGGTTTTGTTTTCATTTCACCGGCTGATTTAATATAGGGCACCAGGGTCAGGTGAACATAAATCAGGTTGTGCTTGCCCACGTCCGCCTTAAACTGTCTGATGGCCTCAAGAAAAGGAAGGGACTCTATATCACCTATGGTGCCTCCGATTTCGACAATCACCACATCTGCATCCCCTGATACCAGGGAAATACTCCGCTTGATCTCATCGGTTATATGGGGAACCACCTGAACCGTTCCCCCGAGATATTCCCCCCTGCGTTCCTTGGTAATAACGGAGTTGTATATTTTCCCGGTGGTAAAATTATTGTTCTTCCCCAGCCTGGCCCTGGTAAAGCGTTCATAATGACCAAGGTCAAGATCTGTTTCCGCACCGTCATCTGTAACAAAGACCTCTCCGTGCTGAAACGGATTCATAGTGCCTGGATCAACATTTATATAGGGATCCAGCTTTTGAATGGTAACAGAAAGGCCGCGGCTTTCCAGCAGCAGCCCGATGGCAGCAGATGCCAGCCCCTTGCCAAGGGAGGAAACCACACCTCCGGTTACAAAAATATACTTGGACGTATCAGACATTATTCCTCACATTTTTTTTATATCAAAGCCATCACCTGTCAGCCATCACTACTCAGCTAACAGCTTTCATGCTTTGTTGTGCCTGTCAAGGCATGGTCGTTATAAAAAGCCTTTGCATATTGAGGCTGGCCGGCTAATCTGCGCTGCTGCGCTTATATATATGGTCAATATCAAAAAAGTCCACTGGAAAATCTGCTTCAAGTCTGAAGGATTCAACATCGATCAGAAAACAGGGCACTTTGTTCAGGGACACTTTTATATCCATGGGATACCAGGTCCTGCTGACTCTATGCCAGTTTTCATATATAATTTCCACCAGATTCTGGTTTGTTCTCACAATATACCGGACCGGAAAAAACGTATCCTTATCCACCCATAAACTCGATGCCGGCTCTTTTCCAGGGCAGATACTGCCAACCACATAACAGATTTTATCCCTGAACCGCTGCAGGGAGGATGTATTGACATCAACCCCGTTGTCTGCCAGCCGGTTTAAAAGTGCTTTTCTGTCCCGCAGTCGCAGAATATCCAAATAATATTCTTCAACGGATGGATTTTCTGCCGCAATTTTATTGTCCACCACTTTGATAAATCTGCTGTCAGAAAAAACAGTGAGAGTGCGGCCGCGGCTGGACTGCGCCTCACAGCGCATTCTGCCTGGATAGGACAGCCACAGGGTTTCCTTTAAATTGAAAATTTGAGCATTTTCTCCCATGCTGCTGTTTTCAATGCCTGCAGAAGTATTGGCAGATACATCAGGGTTCTGCATGTCCGGGGCATCATCAAGGCCCGGGAAAAAAGGAATTTTTCCAGAAATGTCATCTGAATGAACGTTTTCCAGCACTGTCTTCTGCTGATGGACCACAAGGCCGGACGGCTCAACTATATTCCTGGTTACAAGATCGAGAATATGCGGTCCCTGGAGCACATAAGCAGATCCTGTCCCAGAGAAAAAAAACAAAACCCCTGCAGCCTGAAAAAAAGCACAAAACCACTGGAACAGACAAAGAAAAGACCTTTTATTCATCAGTTTTCACACAAACAGGTTTTCAGGAAAACAGGCGCTGCTGCCAAGTTCCTCTTCAATCCTGATCAGTTGATTATACTTGGCCACTCTGTCGCTCCTGGAAAGGGAGCCGGTTTTGATTTGAGAACTGTTCACCCCGACGGCAAGATCCGCAATAAAGGTATCCTCTGTTTCACCGGATCTGTGGGAAACAACCGTGGTATAACCGAATTCTCTGGCAAGCTGAATGGTATCAAGGGTCTCTGTAACCGTCCCGATCTGATTCAGCTTTATCAAAATGGAATTACCGATGCCGTCACCAATCCCTTTTTTAAAAATATCAGGATTGGTCACAAACACATCATCCCCGACAATCTGTATTCTGTCTCCCAGGCGCTGGGTCATCATTTTCCAGTTCTCCCAGTCCTGTTCAGCAAGACCGTCCTCCAGGGACACCAGGGGATATTTTTGTATCAGTGACTCATAATAATCCACCAGTTCCTCTGCTGTACGCTCTTTTCCCTCGGAAGCAAACATGTATTTTCCATTGTTGTAAAATTCATTGGCTGCGGCATCCAGGGCAATGCCTATATCCTTGCCGGCCCGGTATCCGGCAGATTCAACAGCCTGGATGATCAGTTCCAGTGCCGCTTCATTGGTTTTCAGATCCGGAGCAAAACCGCCTTCATCCCCCACAGCGGTGCTCAACCCCTTGTCCTTTAATATTTTTTTTAAGGCATGAAACACTTCAGCTCCCATGCGCACGGCATCCACAATGGAGGAGGCGCCAAAAGGCGAAATCATGAACTCCTGAATATCAAGATTATTGGCAGCATGGACACCGCCGTTAATGATATTCATCATGGGTACGGGCAGGGTTCTGGCGTTAATCCCGCCAATATGCCTGTACAATGGAATCTCACAGGCATTGGCTGCAGCCCTTGCCGCAGCCATGGAAACTCCGAGAAAGGCATTGGCCCCAAGCCTTGACTTGTTGTCCGTGCCGTCAATATCAATCATGGTGATATCAAGACCCGACTGATCTGTGGCATCAAATCCTATTATTTCAGGGGCAATGACCTCATTTACATTGATAACCGCATTGAGAACCCCTTTGCCGTTGTAGCGGTTCGGGGCATTGTCCCTCATTTCAAGCGCTTCCCTGGTTCCGGTTGACGCCCCGGAAGGAACCGCTGCCCGGCCCTGGGCACCGCATGCCAGAACCACATCCACCTCCACTGTGGGATTTCCCCGGGAATCCAGTATTTCCCTTGCTTTAACCTCAATAATTTCCGTCATGTTTCCCCCTGTTTTTTTATTTTAAAATGGATGAATCAAATTCAATCATTATGCATTGCCTGGTTGTATCTGCCATCACCGCTATATTTACTCTCTATAAAAAATTATGTCAAGAATTGCAAAAATTATGGGACAGCCATCCGCAGTTTGTCTGGTTGCTGGCCCAGAAATCTGGAAAACCCTTTGCAGAAGCAAAACTGTTCATCAGGCTGTGCATATCATCGTGGGAAGCTGATGTTCCTCAAATTTGCTCTGCAGTTCGGAATTGACCGTTTGCAAGCTCTTCGTTCAAAGACTGGCGTTCTTCCTTATGAATTTTAAAGTGATGGCTGCCTCAACATCTCTTTTTTGGGCCTTAATTCTTTTGACCAACTCCTCTTCAGGGCAAACAAGATGAATGACCTTTGAGGGAAATGCTGTCTTTATATTTGTTATCAAAAACTTGACATTTTGTATCAAATTAGATAACAATTATTACAATGACATGGTCAATTGAATTCTACAATAGCAAAGTCAGAACCCAGACCCAAATTATCATCCTGCACACCATTATCAAAAAAAGGAAAGAAAGCCCCTAAAAAAGATATGGATCTTACAATCAAAAGAATGAAGGAGATACAAAATGGGGCATCCTTCATACGTACTTTACACTTTTTGAGAGAATGCCCTGTTTAAAGAGATTTTTTCTAAAAGACTGTAAACTACTTTTAGCTGATATGAAGGATGCCCAAAATGGCTGAAGATCTGAATTTTGAAAATTTCAAGAAAAAGGCCTTGAAAAATCCCGGTGTAAAAAAAGAGTATGACACCCTTGAGCCGGTTTTTGAACTGCGTCGAAAATTGATCCGGCTGAGGATGGAAAAAGGGATGACTCAGGAGCAGCTTGCCGAAAAAATGGGAACCAGGCGAAGCAATATCTCCAGGCTTGAGGCTGGAGAGAATGTGTCATTTCCCACGTTAAAAACAATTTCAAAATATGCCGAGGCCTTGGGCTATAAAGTTAAAGTTGAATTTGAACCTGTGTAATCTGTCTTGACATCTGTTTATCAGTTCGATACTTTTCCCCTCTCAGGGAACTTCAAAAAAATAATCCACGCATCTTGCTTTTCTTTTTGCCCGTCTCCTGCGTGCGCCAATGGGACATATTTCAATATCCCCCCCATTACCACGCCTTGAAGACGAACAAAAATCCTGCACAACATACCTATATTATTGTCTTTCAGCTCCCTCACGCCGACATATACCGGCCCATATCCGCTTTTGGCAGGAGATTGCAGCAGAAAACCGCTCATTGTTGTTTTTTGCATACGCGACAAAAAAAGTTCAGCTGTTTTTTTATTGACAAAATAACAGCTGAACTCTATATCTGTATAAACCCCATGATGCACTGTATTACAACAAAGGATAAAACGTAAAAGAAAGGCTGCCATGGCATTAACAAAAACAGAGATCAGGAAAAAGAAAATCCTGGATACAGCAACAAAAGTCTTTGCCCGGAGAGGATTTCAGGAAGCCACCATATTGGAGATTTCCAAAAAAGCAAAGGTGTCAGAAGCCTCAATCTATGAATATTTTTCCACTAAAGAAGGCCTGCTGTTTTCCATTCCTGCACAATACAGCCAGGATCTCTTTGAAACCATGGAATTTCATCTCAGGCTCATCCGGGGGTCAGGGAATAAACTTCGGGCCATTGTTTATCTGCTCATGGATTCCTACCAGGCTAATCCTGAATTTACTGCCGTGCTCATGCTGTTTCTCAAACACAATAAAAAATTTCTCGACACATCAGGGCATCACGTTATCAAGGAAGGGATCAAGCAGATTACCCAGGTCATTGAAGAAGGCATTGAATCCAATGAATTCAAAAGCAATTTAACGCCATATCTGATACGGGCCATGGTGTTAGGGACCATTGAGCACCTTGTCACCAACTGGGTAATGACTGGAACTCCCGATTCTCTGATTCAATTTGTCGATCCTTTGATCGACACCCTGCTGGCCGGCATTGAAAACGGCCCTGCCTCAGGATCAGCGGTCAACACGTAAACTTACTTTGTGATTTCCAATTGAAGCACTTATCATACAAAGTATCAGATAAACATTCATGGTCTGATCGACCATAAAAAATATGAAAGCATTCAGCAATTTTTCTTTAATGCTTTTCATGTCCGCGGGATTACCATTCTATATTTAGGCTGGCTGGATCAATTTTTCCGTTCCAACTTATATTTTTTTTGCCTTTTGCTGTGTGCTTTCCGTCTGGCGGCCTCTCGGCATTGATCACAACAATAGGCCTGTCCCCGCCAGCAATGGTTGCATACAAAAAACACCTCTTGGCATCGCTTGCATTGAATTTTTTTCAGAAAAGTGATTTCCATTCTTCCGCTCTTGCAAAAAAACGGAAGCTATGGTTAAAGGATGGGACGTTGTTGGGTTTCCGTTATATTCTGGAATCTCAATTCTAAAGGCTTGAAGTGGCTGCTTCGAGCCTTTCCTTTCATATCTCCCTATAACTCGATAATAAAGTTTTTATGAAAGGGCCGATTAAGAGCCCCCAGCGGTATTCAAAAAACTTAATGATCGAGTATAAGTGAGTATTCACTTTGCTATCGACAGCATTTTATGGAAAATCGACTTAAACGGAAGGTTGAATGGCTTTATTAGGCCAATTTTCTTCTAGTGTAAATGACTGTCCAAGGATTCTAAAGTAACTGAATTCCTGTTTCCGTAATTTCCATCGTATTTTTTCAAATGATTTCACTACATCTTCAGCGTATAATCTTTCTCCACAATGAAGACATACATCAGCGGTAACTTTCATAGAAACCGTATTCCCTCCACCTCTTAGCAGTTTTTCAACTTGTTTCTCTTCTAACTCACCACCGCATACGGGACACTTTTCAAATGGTTTCATTTCTTCACCCTTACTTTCCAGTCAATCCACCGTGATGGATCTGGTCGATAAACTGTGATTAATGCCAGCTATTCCCGGCCAAAAGCAACTTAACTTATTGAAATTATTAGACCTTCAGTTTTAGGGCTTACGAAAACTCATTTCTGATAATTAATAATATCAAATAGTTACAACCCATTCGGGAATTG
>JAYEJJ010000242.1:0-2128 GCA_034660495.1 Thermodesulfobacteriota bacterium
CGCTAAGCCACAAATCCATACACGACCCATTGTTTTTATTAGGTGGTGTATGGATTGTCCATATTCCAAACGTATAACTTGTTGAAATAACTAATTCTGATCTATAAACAATTTTGAATGACATTGGCCTCCCCCCATGCAGTATCATAACCTCTCCTTATGGCAGAAGTGCTTCATTGTCAACACGGATCTGATTCATATTGTTCTGGACCGCCCTGGAAGAATTATTTGCATAGCAATAAACGCAGAGGTGGGAGCAGGTGTTGTAGCTTCCAATGTCTTTGCTGTATATGCACCCGCAGTCTTTTCGCTGACCCTTATCCTTTAAATTTTTTCCTGTATCATCACTGGCTCCCCCCTGTTTAAAAATATCCCGTTGAGGATTAAACCCGAGAAATTTTTCAAATTCCTTATTCCTGGTTTTGGAATGGGTTATTTTAAGTATCAGTTCATCATCAATACACTTGTTTTTTATAATACCGTATTTTGAAAGAACCCTGCTTTCACCACAGGTTGCAGCTGTTAAGCCCCAGGATTGGGTTAAGTCAGATATTTTCTCCGCAACATAATCCATGGTGTCCACTGAAAACTCTTTATAATGAATACCCTGTGATTTAAGATTATTCTGTACTTTTTTATAACGGCTGATATCAGCAAAGCTGAACACAAGCTTTTTTGTTAACCCGTGCAGTTTTTCCCCTGTTGTCTCTATTTTCTCAAGCAGAACATCCGGATGAGTCCTGTCGGTGATCAATAACGGATCAAACCGCCAGATGACCTTATCTTTGCCAATCAGCTCAGACAGCATTTGAAAGGTCTCCACCCGTTCCTCAAGGGGTGGCACCCTGGGCTCAAATCCTTCCAGCTCATAATCGTTCAAGGTAAATTGAAAATAGTACTGGATTTTCTTTTCATCAAGTTCCCTGAGATAAGGTATCAAAGGCCTGGGGTTTTTGCTCCAGAAAACAACCACCTGGGTATTGGAAAAAGAGACATACTGCGGTTTTTTCCGGTTAAAAGGATTCACCCATTTTACATATCCCTTTCTGATCTTATCAATAAACCAGTCAGAAAAAAATGCTGGTAAATCTGTTGCCCTGCTGGCTGATATAATCCAGGGAGCAATACATTTTTGCTTTCCGTCTGCGGTTTCTATTTCATGGGTTGGCCATTTCATGGTAATTCTTCCCTTTATCTGTTTCTGGTTTCAATCATCCCTTCTGTTTCAGTGCCAGTGCAGCCATGTTAATCGGTAAGCCTGCCTTGATAACAATACTGCTCAGTGTTTCGGTATGTGTCTTTAACCCGTATCTTTGCCTGTTTTTGCAGCTCAGCAAAGGTTCTGTTATAAAACGCCTCTGCAATCCCTTTGAAACCAAAAATCATGGTGGATATTTTAGCGCTGCCATTCAAATATTTCTGCTGAAGAAAACACTTTTTTGCATTCTGACAAATATTTCGCCAAAAATAACAAGGCAGGGGGTAAACCTGGCTTAACCTGGTTCTTCCATTTTTTAAGTATGCGTCAACTTCACGGTTCAGCACCTTATTTATATGGCCCCTGGTCCCAACTTTGTTTGTCAGCTCCGACACAATGATAAATCCTTCTTCCCCCAAAGCGGTTTCAGCAAAGTCTAAAAAATCAGCATAAGGACTTTTGCTGTCCTTATTGTCACTGTACATTTCGTTGATAAACTTACTTGTCATGATAAAATCATATTTCTGATCATGGGAAACAGCCTCGCGCAGTTCTGATCGGAAATCACTTTCAGTGAATACGTTATGCACTGGATTTAACTGCCAGGTAAAATTGAAATCAAGTTTATTTAAAATAATCCTCTGCATTGCTAAAGCCGTATCATTTCCATCTACAGCATCAATAACAACATGTTTGATATTGTCAAAATAAAAATGGATAAATTTAAGCAGACCTATGGTGTTTCCGCCCAATCCAGAGCCGATATCAAGTATTCGCAGGTCTTGCCTGCAAGACAATACTGTATGGGCGCATTCCCATTTTCCCGGTTAGCGTAGGCATATTATCCGTAGGGGTGGAAATATGATAATTGCTTAATAAAGCATATAAAAACAATGAGTTATATGACAAAAAAACCATCCAATCCCATTT
>JAYEJJ010000243.1:0-10763 GCA_034660495.1 Thermodesulfobacteriota bacterium
TACCTTGGGATGACTATATATTCCAATGTAACGCAGCCACCAATTTTTCTGTGGCTTAGGCTAATCAACCGGGCTTACAAGTTGCCTTGCAAGCCCCTGAGTCTTTAGCTCAGGGGTTGTTGACTTTAGAAATACCATTTTTCCGGGTATGTCAGGCCTGGCAACGTCAAGGGTGATTTTCTTTTCTGTTTTTAGAAATGGACCCACGGTTTGAAGGGCTTTTTCAGGGGTATTGTTTTCAAGGCTGAGGTGGGAGAGAATCACATGGTGTAACCTGCTGCAGGCAATTTCTGCCAGCAGAGTACCCGTATTGGTATTGGACAGGTGCCCTTTTCTTCCCCTGACCCTCTGCTTCAGATACCATGGGTAGGGGCCGTTTATCAGCATTTCAGGATCATGGTTGGCCTCAAGGTAGAGCAGGTCACAGTCTTTGAGATGTTCCTTTACCAGGCGGGTTGCAATCCCCATGTCTGTTGCTATTCCAAGTTTAACATTTTTATGCCTGCATGTAAACGCTGCCGGATCTGCAGCATCATGGGATATGGAAAATGGGTCTATCTCAAGTTCGCCTATGTTAAAAGGGGTTCCGCAGCTAAAAGAATTTAGCTCCTGGATGATGCCCAGCTTTTTTTCAGCTGCCTGCCAGGTTCTGCGGTTGATGTAAACGGGAATATTAAACCGGCGGCTCAGTACTCCCGCGCCTTTTACATGATCTGTATGTTCATGGGAAATCACAATTCCGGTCAATATATCCGGTGACACACCTGCTGCTGACATTCTCCTTTCTATTTCAATGCCTGACAGACCGGCATCAAAAAGTACAGCTGTCTCGTCACCCGAAACAAATACTGAATTGCCCTGGCTTCCGCTGGCAAGCGGACAGATGGCCAGTCCCTTTGATTCCATTATTCCTTAGCAGCCTTGAGGCTTAATCTTATTTTCCCATCCCTGGTAATATCAAGCACCTTTACCTTGATGGTTTCCCCTTCCTTTACCACATCAGTGACCTTTTTCACCCTGTGATCGGCCAGTTCTGAAATATGAACCAGACCGTCTGTTCCTGTTTTTATCCTGACAAAGGCACCAAAATCAGTGATTTTAACGACATCTCCTTTATAAATGCTTCCGATTTCAGGGTCAAGGCCGATGTCAGTGATGATTTTTTCTGCTGCCTGACCATTTTCCTGGTTTTCTGCTGAAATTTTAACCAGACCTGAATCATCTACTTCAACCGTGGTATTGGTTTCCGATTGGATGGAACGGATCATTTTGCCGCCTGGGCCGATTATATCCCGAATTTTATCGGGATTGATCTTTACCGTAATGATCTTGGGGGCATGGGGAGAAATATTTTTGCGGTGGTGGTCAATGGTTTCAAGCATTTTATGAAGGATATCAAGCCTGCCTTCCCTGGCCTGGTCAAGGGCTTTTACCATTATTTCCCGGGTAAGCTCCTTGATTTTAATGTCCATCTGCAGGGCAGTGATCCCCTGTTCAGTTCCAGCCACCTTAAAATCCATATCTCCGAAATGATCCTCATCCCCGAGAATATCAGTGAGGATAACTGTGGTATTTTCATCCTGGACAAGCCCCATGGCAATCCCTGATACCGGGGCCTTAATGGGTACGCCTCCGTCCATCAGAGCAAGGGATCCGGAACATACCGTGCCCATGGATGAACTGCCATTGGATTCCATGACTTCACCGACCAGCCGGATGGTGTATTCAAAATCTTCAGGCTCCGGCAGTATCCGTTCAAGGGCCCGGGTGGCAAGGGCGCCGTGGCCGATATCCCTGCGGCTGGGTCCGCCGGGCCGCCTGCATTCACCAACGGAAAAAGGCGGAAAGTTATAGTGGAGCATGAACCGCCGCTCTTCATCTCCGTTCAACGTTTCAACCCTTTGTTCATCCCTGCCGGACCCAAGGGTTAAGACCCCCATTACCTGGGTTTCTCCCCTTGTAAACAAAGCGCTTCCATGGGGTCTGGGCAGATTGCCGGTTTCACAGGAAATTTCTCTGACCTGGTTAAATGCCCGTCCGTCAATTCGTTTGTTCTCCTGGAGTACAATTTCCCGTGATATTTCCTTTACCAGGGTATTGAACATGACTTTGATTTCATTTGTTCTGTCAGCAAAGGTTTTTGTCAGCTGTTGTATCAATTCTTCCCTTACCAGAGAAATTGCTCTGTTTCTCTCAATTTTACCGGGAGTTTGAACGGCTGTGTGTATTTTTTCTTTTGTCAGATCCTTGATTGTATTAAAAAGCGCCTCATCTGTTTCCGGTTTGATATATCGTCTTTTTTCCTTACCCAGCAGGCGTTTCAGTTCTTTCTGGATATCAATCATGGGCTGCATGGCCTGGTGCCCGAAAAAGATGGCATCCAGCATTTCCTGTTCTGACACAATGTCTGCCCCGCCTTCAACCATGATGATGCCTGTGGATGAACCGGCAACCACCAGCTCGATGTCGCTTTGTTTTATCTGGTCCAGGCTGGGGTTAGCAATAAGCTCTCCATTGATCCGTCCGACGCGTATGCCTGCAATGGGGCCTGCAAAGGGGATGTCTGAAAGTTCAAGGGCTGCGGATGCGCCCACCAGGGCCAGGGTATCTGGTTCGTTTTCCCGGTCCATGGAAAGGACTGTGGCAATGACCTGGGTTTCAAAGGCATAGCCTTTTTCAAAAAGGGGCCGTATGGGGCGGTCTATGAGACGGCAGGTCAGTGTTTCTTTTTCACTGGGACGTCCGATTTCCCGTCTGAAATAGTTGCCGGGAATCCTTCCTGCCGAGTATATTTTTTCCTGATATTCAACGGTAAGGGGCAGAAAATCAATACTTTCCTTGGGTTCACTGGCGGAAACCGCAGTCACCAGCACGACTGTTTCTCCGTGCTGGACAATGACCGCACCTGAGGCCTGTCTGGCAATTTTGCCGGCGCTGAGGGTAAAGGGTTTTCCGTTTATCTCGGTTTTTACAATTTTTTCCATGTTCTTCTCCTGTAAACGGGCGGATCAGAAGCTTTCTTATACAGAATAAACCCGCACTTCCAGCATCAATTCCGCTTTTGATGCTGCATATGCGACTTTATTCAGGTGATCTGCCAAAGAATTTCCGCCGTTTTTCTGTTTGTTTTGTCTAAACATCCTGCATGATGATAGTTTTATGGTTTAACACTGCATCACAGAAGGGCCGGACGTAAGCAGGACGCCCGGCCGGAAAGTCCGTGATAAATTTTATAGTCTGCCAAAGGAAACGCTCTGGCTTTTATCCCTTATCTTTTTAATCCCAGTTTCTCGATCAGGGTTCTGTATCTGGTAATATCCTTTTTCTTAAGATAATCTAAGAGGCTGCGTCTTCTGCCGACAAGAATCAAAAGTCCTCTTCTTGAATGATGGTCTTTTTTGTGTACTTTGACATGTTCGGTCAGATAACTGATGCGGTGGGTTAAAAGGGCCACCTGCACTTCAGGGGAACCTGTGTCAGTATCGTGAAGTTTGAATTTTTCTATCATGTTTTCTTTTTTTTCAACTTGTAAAACCACGTGTCATACTCCTCTCTGGAATAAATAAATTTAATGTGCCTTTCACTGCCGGCTATCCAATATTCCATTCAGGTAACCGGCCCATAACACAATTTAAGGGTGAACCCTTGTTTTTATATTTTTTCTAAACTTTGACATTAGCAGTTAACCGGCTAAAACACAAGAATATTTAAAAGTTAACCAACAAAAACACACGAATATTTAAAAGTTAACCGGCAAAAACACATGAATATTTAAACCGGTCACGTGCTTTATTGTATTCAACAATGGCGGCAAGCGCTCTGTCCCTGTCACAAATTCTCAAAAAAGGACTTTTATGGAGCTCCTGACCCAGTTGGGGATAATCCCTGATTTTTATTTCCCGGCCGAATTTTATGGTTTCCATAAGTTTGTCATCGGCCTGGATCAAGGGCATGTCAGGCAGGGAATCTGTCAGGGAAACAACCTGTGCCTGGGCGGTTTTTCTGTCCATGGCCTCAAGATCCGCCAGGGACACTGCCTCTTTCAGGGTCAATCCGCAGCATTCTGTGCGGCACAGGGCAGAAAGGTGAGCGCCGCATCCCAGATGCCTGCCGATATCCCTGGCAAGGCTTCTGATATAGGTCCCAGCGGTGCAGTGCACCTCAATGGTAATCAAGGGAAGCATCATCTCCACAAGCCTGATATTAAAAATTTTAACATCCCTTGGGGGTTTTACCACGGGGGTTCCAGCCCGGGCCAGGCGGTAGAGGGGCTGACCCTTGTGTTTCAGAGCAGAGTATACAGGGGGCTCCTGGCTGATTTGCCCAATGAATTGTTCAAGGGTCTGAAGAACACGCTCTTTTGTAATTATTTCAGTCGTATCTGTGTCACAGGTGTTAACCACTCTGCCCGAGGCATCAAGTGTATCAGTTTCAATGCCCAGATGAATCCCGGCAGAATATGTCTTGGTTCCGTTTAATAGAAAGCGTGACAATTTTGTGCCCTTGTTGATTCCGCAGACCAGCAGTCCTGTTGCTTCGGGATCAAGGGTTCCTGTATGCCCGGCTTTTTTTACATGAAGTATGTGTTTTACGCGTGCCACCGCTTTTGCAGAGGACAGCCCACAGGGCTTGTTAACTGGAATTATACCATGTATCATTGAAGCTCGTCAGGTTTTGAGACCCCCCGTAACAGGGCATCAATTTTTGATCCGTGGTCAAAGGATTTATCATGGACAAATTTCAGCTCAGGCATGAATTTAAGCCCCAGTTCAGGGGCCATGCATTTTTTGATAAATCCGTGGGAACTCTTAAACCCCTGAATAACCTCTTCTATACTGGTTTTATTTTCAAAAACCGAAAAATAGACATAGGCTGTGCGCAGATCCTTTGTCAGCTTGACGCTGCTTATGGTCGCCATTTCAAGCCTTGGATCCTGAATTTTTTTATTGAGCAGGTCTGAAAGGGTGGTCTGAATTTTAACCCCTATACGCTCTGATCTTGGATATGGCTTCATTTTTGGTTTGGCTCCATCTCAGGCCGTTTTTCTTCAATTTCATAGCATTCAATAATATCTTCAACCTTTATATTATTGAATTTTTCTATGCCAATGCCGCATTCATATCCCTGAACCACTTCTTTGGCATCATCTTTAAACCGTTTTAATGAACTGATCAAAGAGTCGCATTTAACAATGCCGTCCCTTATCAGACGGGTTTTTAGTCCTCTTCCGATTTTGCCCTCAAGAACAAAAGATCCTGCAATGGTTCCTTTGCCTGGAATCACAAAGATGTCGCGCACCTCAGCCCGGCCGATGATATTTTCCTGAAAGGTGGATGGCATCAGGCCGGTAATGGCGGCTTTTATATCGTTGATCACATTGTAGATAATATCACAGAACCGTATATCCACATTTTCTTCCTTGGCCATGGTTCTGACCTTTGGACTGGGACGGACGTTAAATCCTATGATGATGGCATCTGAGACAGCCGCAAGGGAAACGTCTGACTCATTAATGGCGCCGGTGCCGGAATGAATGATTTTGATGCTTACCTCTTCCTGGGAAAGTTTTATCAGGGATTCACTTAACGCTTCAATGGAGCCGTGAACATCGGCCTTGACAATAAGCTTAAGTTCCTTGATCTCGTCAGATCCCATATTGGCAAAGAGTTTTTCAAGGTTGGCACGGTTCTTTTTGGCAAGGTCCTTGGCCCGGTCTTTCTGCATCCGGTGTTCACTGATCTGTTTGGCATCCTTTTCTGAATCCAGGGCAAAAAATTCATCTCCGGCTTCAGGAACACCGCTGAGTCCGACAATTTCAACCGGGGTGCTGGGCCCGGCCGTTTCCACTTCCAGGCCTGTATCGCCAATCATTGCCCGGATTCTCCCTGAATGAAGGCCGCAGACAACTGCCTGCCCGGTTTTGAGGGTGCCGTGCTGAACAAGAATCGTTGCAATGGGACCCCTGCCCGCATCCAGGCGGGATTCCACCACATGGCCCGATGCCAGGCGGTCCGGGTTGGCGTTCAGTTCAAGTACTTCTGCCTGGAGCAGAATCATTTCAAGGAGTTCATCAATGCCGGTTTCTGTTTTGGCAGAAACCCGTGCAAAAATAATATCCCCGCCCCATTCCTCGGCAACCAGACCATGCTCGGAAAGCTGGCGGATCACTTTGTCCGGCTGGGCATCGGGTTTGTCCATTTTGTTGACAGCAACAACCACGGGTACGCCGGCAGCCTTGGAATGGTTTATGGCTTCTATGGTCTGGGGCATTACCCCGTCATCAGCTGCTACCACAAGAACAACAATATCCGTTACCTGAGCTCCCCTGGATCTCATGGAGGTAAAGGCCGCATGCCCAGGGGTATCAAGAAAGGTAATGACTCCGTTTTTTATTTCAACACTGTATGCGCCGATATGCTGGGTGATGCCGCCGGCTTCTCCTGTGGTGATCTTGGACTTTCTGATCACATCCAGCAGAGAGGTTTTTCCATGGTCAACATGACCCATGATGGTGACAACGGGGGGTCTTGGTTTTGATTTTGTTAGATCGTCATTTTCAGCCTGCTGGGCATTGATCAAAAGATCTTCTTCAAAAGAAGCTTTTTCCACCTCATAGCCGAATTCGGCTGCCACCAGGGAGGCTGTGTCAAAATCAATGGTCTGGTTTACCGTTACCATTACCCCCAGGCCCATGAGCTTCTGGATCATTTCATTGGCCTTGATTCCCATGCGTTTGGCAAGTTCGGCAAGCTCAATGGTTTCGTCAATTTTAATCCGTCTTTTTATGGCCCTGGGTGTGGTGATCTGGGTTTTCTGGGAAGTGCCCTTTTTCTTTACCTTAAAGTCTTTTTTGCGTCTTTTTTTACCGCTGAAACTCTTTTTTTCATAAAGGTCCTTGCCCTCTACAACGGATTTTTTCTTTCTTGATCCGGCCTTTTTTCCCTCAGGCTCATAAAAAACTTCGGGTTTTGTCCCTTTTTTCTTCCAGTCTTTTTTCTTGCTTCGGCCGGTCTCCCTGCCCGGAGCAAAATCTTCTTCCTTAACCGGGCTGGCTGGCTTTTTGGTGTCCTTTTTGGCTGGGGTTTTCTTTTCAGGGATGGTTTTTTTCTTTGGTCCTGACTCTATTGGTTTTTCAGTTTTCTTTTCTGGTTTGACTTTTTTCCGGGTCTGTTTAACAACGGGGATAACTGCTTTTTTGATTATTCTGGCGGGCTCAGTTGTTTTTTTCTTTTTCTTTTTCTTTTTCTTTTTATCATTTTTTTCCAGTGATTCCTCTTTTTTTTCATGGGAGGCAGCTGAATTTTGATCCTCGCCAGCCTGGTCCGGCTTTTTATTATCAGTTTGTTTATCATCCTCAGATTTTTTATCATCTAAAAGAGGGGCTGCTTCTTTTTCCCCCAGGGGGGCATCTCCAGAGTCCAGATCAATCTGCTTTTCCGCTGGTATTTCTTTTGGATGTTCTGTTTTTGCGTCTTTTTCTTTTTTGTTTTTTTCTTCCTGACTGGCAGGCGCCTTTTTATTTCCCCCGTCGGTCTGGTCTGGTCCTGCCAAAGACCCGGCCGTTTCAGATGCATCTTCTCCCTGCTGGACTGCCCTGTGATTTTGATCCGGTTCCGGTTTTAAAGTTTCAGTTTTTCCAGTCCTGCTGGATGATGTTTGCATCTCCGAAGATGTTTGCATATCAGATGTGTTTTTTCCCCCTTTTGAAGCAGGAGCCCTGTTGTCTTCTGGTTCATCTGAAGCACTGTCCGCTTCACTGGGCGGCCTGTCAGATGTATCCCTGGCCTTTGTTTTGCGTCTGCGTATGACCGAGGTTTTTACCCGGATATCGGTTTCCTTTTTCTTGCTGCCGAAAAGACCTTCCTTGACTTCCTGAACGGTATCGTTTTCAAGAGAGCTCATATGGCTTTTTACTTCTATGTTCATAGCCTTCAGCTTGGTAAGCAGAGCCTTATTTGTCATGTTCAGCTTTTTGGCCAGTTCATATACCCTGATTTTTGCCATATGTTCCCCCAAATTTCTTCTGATTGTTTAATTCTCTTTATTACCCTAAACTCAAAAAACAGTTTTTATATGAAAGAGACATGTATTCTCGCTGTTTTTATTCTGAATTTTCGCCGGGTGTGTCTGCTTCTGGTTCCTGAACATCAGAACGGTTTTCCAGGCTGTCTCTGTTCTGAGGGGTGTCCTCAGCTGAAAGCTCCCGGGTGTCAGGATCTTTGCCGGTCGGGTCTGCCATGTTTTCAGAGCGGGCTGACAAACTGCCTTCCACCTGGTCCAGATCCTCTGTCTCCAGATCTTCTGTCTCCAGATCTTCTGTCTCCAGATCTTCTGTCTCCAGATCTTCTGTCTCCAGGATGGTTTCGTCCGCTGAATCGGGGCGCTCAATGCTGTCTGATGCCGCAGGATCTTCATCTGCTGATGCCTGGCTGTTCAGATCTGCTGTTTCCAGATGCCCATTCATGTCTTCACTGGATATGTCTTTTGCATTTTCCATGAGCTGTTCCGCCATATCTTCAGATATTCCCTCTGCTGAAATGAGATCGTCAATGGATGCATCAAGGATGGCCTTCCTGGAATAGAAACCGCTGCTGTAAAGGGCTTCAGCTGTATCAAGGGTTATTCCCGGAATCGTCATCAAGTCGTCATATCCCTGTTTTAACTGCCGGGCGTATTCCTTTTCACTCATCACATCCAGGTGCCATCCTGTAAGTTTGCATGCCAGGCGGATATTCTGGCCGTTCTTGCCAATGGCAATGGAGAGAAATTCATCCGATACAATAACCTCCATGGTTTTATTGTCTTCATCTATGATCACCCGGGTGATTTCAGCCGGTGCAAGGGCATTGCAGACAAATTTGGCAACATCCGGGCTCCAGGGAACAATGTCAATCTTTTCCCCCCGAAGTTCCTGGACAATGTTCTGAACACGGTTCCCCTTCATCCCAACGCAGGCCCCTACAGGGTCGACATCGGTTTCAGAAGAACTCACGGCAATTTTGCAGCGCACCCCTGCTTCCCGGGCCGCTCCCTTGATACTGACAATCCCCTCGGATATTTCAGGGACTTCAGCTGCAAACAGCCGGGCCACAAATTCAGGATGCACCCTGGACAGAATCACCTGGGCATCCCGGGATTCTTTAAGAACATCAAGGATATATGCCCTGATGCGGTCCCCTCTTTTGTAATGTTCCCTGGCCACCTGCTCCCTTGCACTTAACACGGCTTTGGCCTGGCCGAGATTGACAATGATATTGCCCCGGTCAATGCGCTGAACAATACCGTTGATGATTTCCCTTTTTTTATGAATGAAATTTTCATAAACCGCATTTTTTTCTGCCGCCTTCATTCGCTGGATAATCACCTGTTTGGCTGACTGGGCGGCAATCCTGCCGAACATGGAAGTGTCCACTTTAATTCCAAGGCTGTCTCCGATTTCACATTCTGCATCATATTTCAAGCCTTCTTTCAAGGTCAGCTCCAGGACAGGATCCTCAACCACTTCAACCACTTCCTTGAACTGAAAGACTTCAATCTCACCGGTCTTTTCATCGTAATGAACTTCAATATCTGCACTGGCACCGAGTTTTTTTTTGGCAGCAGATTCAACCGCCTCTTTGAGTGCTGCTATCAGAACCGCAGTGTTTATCCCTTTTTCCCGGCCAACCTGCTCTATGACCCGTTTTATATCTGTAATAAGCATACTGATCTCCGTGCTAGCTTTTTCTACGCAAGTCTTGCCTTGCTGATCTGTTCCAGTAGAAAAGAGCGGGTGTCTTTATCCGCAGCAAGTTCCACATGTCCTTTTTTAAATCCCTTAAGGATTCCTGTAAACCTTTTTTGCCCGTTGATCTTTTCAAAGGTCTCGATCCGAACTTTTCTGCCTTTAAAACGTTCAAAATCCGCTTCTTTTTTCAGAGGTCTTCTGGGGCCCGGAGAAGAAATTTCAAGTCTGTAATCATTCATTTCCAAAAGGTAAATCTCCAGAAGATCTCCAAGCTGCCTGCTCATGTCAGCGCAGTCGTCCAGGGTGACCCCGCCAGGTTTGTCTATCGAGATCCTGATGGTTGTGTCCCTGCCCTGGCCCAGTATTTCCACATGGACCAGCTCAATGTTTTCTGCATTGCATAAGGGGGCTGCAATAGTTTCAATCCTGTCCAGGACAGGGTTTTTTTTCTGTGATTGCTCTTTTGTCATTTATGAATCTATTCCTGATAATGTATTAGATTATCATCCCCATAATTCCGGTTGCGCCCTTAAAAAAAAGAAAAACGGGCAAAGCCCGTTTTCAAATGTTCAACTCCAGAATCTTATGCTCACAAGTCAGTACCAGGCCTCCATACATTGAAATTATTAAGGCTGGAGCGGGCAACGAGATTCGAACTCGCGACACCAAGCTTGGGAAGCTTGTACTCTACCAAACTGAGCTATGCCCGCACATCAATTCGGTACAATAAAACAAAATACAGCAGAAGTCAACACTATTTGTAAATGTCCTTCAGGTTTTTTGGAGAAAAAGTCTGATTTTTTTAGATCCTCAATGTTCCTGACCGGCCACCGATCGGGGCTCTTAACCGGTCTTTCCAGGGGATTTTAACTGATCCTTCCATAAAAATTTGATGGGCGAGGGTAATTGTTTTTTTATAGAAAACCGGCAAGAAAACCCCTGAGTCTTTAGCTCAGGGGATGAATTGCCGGACTCGCTAACCCTGAGATTCAATATATTTCCTTACGGCATCAATGGAAGCATTTCCGATTGAGCA
>JAYEJJ010000244.1:0-827 GCA_034660495.1 Thermodesulfobacteriota bacterium
TACGAGGCCCAGAAGGGTCTGCACCTCTTTGAAGATCACTTCATTCCCGAGATCATCGATCCTGATATTGATTAAACCATTCTAAATCGATTAAACAATAAGGAGTTATCCCATGAATAGAAGAACAAGATCAAAAACAGCAGGCATTTTTATCTGTCTTTTTTTACTTACAGGCTGTGGCGTTCAGTCGACCTCAACACACAAGGAAAGAATAGCCCTGGCCACCAGGGATCCGGCCGTAGAATGCTTTGAAAGCATCACAGATGAACTGCTCTATGCCACTCCGGAAAAACCCTATTGTAATATGGGATGGGCCTATCTGGAAAAAGAGAAATACAGAAAAGCCAAGAAAAATTTTAAAAAAGCCCTTGACATCAAGCCTGATTTCATAAACGCAATCCACGGCCTGGCCACCACCAATCTAAAAACCGAGCAGGCCCACCTGTCACTGACCCTTCTTAAAAAAGTGGTCAAGGAAAACCCCGAGATTGCCGTTCTTCACTATGACCTTGCAAAATCCTATGAAGCAACCGGCCAGGGGGAAAAGGCAAAGCCATCCTGGAAAGCAGTCATCCAGTTCGCGCCGGACTCAGACCTTGCCAGGGAAGCGGAAATGCATTTATAATTTTAACCTGATATCTTTTGTTGACATTAACAAAAAATTCAAATAGAAATTAATATAGAAGAAAGGTGATTGTGGCTGCAATTGTTTTTTTAGAATTGATATAAATTTAATAAAAAACAAATATTCAGAAAAAACTGGTTTTCTTCATACCTTAGAAATGGAAACCGCAGAGTCACAATTAAAAGCCTATAACATCAAGGAG
>JAYEJJ010000244.1:837-2121 GCA_034660495.1 Thermodesulfobacteriota bacterium
TAATGCAATTAAACCCAATACCCCTCAAACCATTACTGATTCTATCTACTGTTCTTATGTTATGCACAGTTGGATGCGGTTCTTCCGGGAGTTCAGGCGATGACAAATCAACCGCCTCAATCTTACTTTCATCCAATACTTCAACCATTACTGCAGATGGTAACAGTTCCGTCTCTATAACAGCGAATGTCACAGACAGCGCTGGAAGTTCGGTTCTAAAAGGAACAGAAATATCATTTACGACCAATCTTGGTGTGTTTAGAAACGGGAAACAAACTTATAGTGTTTCAACAATAAATGATTCAGGGGTTGCAGCAGTTTCCCTGATTTCTCCGACAATACCAGGGAAAGCAGAAATACGATGTGAATCAAGTGGCGTAAGCCAGTCCATGATCATAGAATTTGTACATTACGATAATGCAGGCCTGCCTGTTGCAGAGGAGTTTGGTTTGTCTGTTGAATTCAATAATATGTCAGGACTCTGGATGGCAGGGCTTGAGGATAATATTTATGCCCATCTTGGAGATTTTTACGGAAATGCGGTTCAGGATGGAACATCTGTGAGTTTTAAAACTTATAACACAGGAGGCTTTTTCGATCCTGATGTGGCTGTCACGGCAGGTATGATCGATGACGCCACTGTCCATGGACCGGGGATTGCCCAAAGCACTCTTTTTTCAACGCCAAGCCCCGCCCCTGCCCAGGGATTTGTCTCTGTCACAGCTGAGACAGACGGGGGCACGACAACGCACATCACATCCATTGAAGTGACTCCAGGGTTTGATAACAATATTCTATATGCAGGCACAAACGGCGGAGGGGTTTATAAATCAACCGACTATGGCAGAAACTGGGAAAATATCAGCCGCTCTACTTTAAACCCCAGAGCAGGGGAAAACTGGATTGATCCTTATATAAAGGGCCACAGTGCCATTTGCGTGGACCCGGATGACCACAATACGGTTTATGTGGGTACGGGGTATCTTGGAGAGGGCAACCTGTTCCGTTCCCTGGACGGCGGTATGAACTGGAACAGCAACAACCTGGAAGAGTGGAATGGTCTGTTCAAAACCAATGCGGCGGTTTTAACAGTACTGTGTGACGGTGATGATAATGATGGGGTGACCAGCGATTATGTCTGGACAGGTACCGAAGGTAAAGGCATATGGCTTGCCGAAGATGGTGAAAACTTTCATCCTTCCGGTGGAATCGTCACCGTGGCCTCAACTCCGGGAACAGGGTCCATCAACTCCCCAAGCCTGGGTTTGAGTGCACTGTTAGAAA
>JAYEJJ010000245.1:0-10682 GCA_034660495.1 Thermodesulfobacteriota bacterium
GTCAACAACCCCTCGGCTAAAGACCGAGGGGCTTGCAAGGCAACTTGTAAGCCCGGTTGATTAGCCTAAGTTCTTTGAGAACTACGTTACATTGGAATATATAGTCATCCCAAGGTACTCCACACGCTGAGGGCTCTGATGTCAGTGTTTAAATATCTCTGAGGGTAGGAGAAGTGATGCTGATATTGTAAACCCATTGTAACAGTGGCGAAGTGGATCACTGGTTTTTTTAGGGTTCCAGAACAGGACTTGCGAGCTTCTGTTACAAAACTCTAAGCCTTCAACCGAAGGCAAGTTGACAAAAGACCTATGCTGTTGCTCTCGATTAAGTGCTTTTCAAAAACGCATAGGCTGAAAAGCACATCACAATCCGTCAATTCATCCCCTGAGCTAAGGACTCAGGGGTTTTCTTGTCGGTTTTCTATAAAAAGGATCTGGCCTGTGTCAGGCGCCCTGTCCTCCAGAGAGGCAGACATAACAAAGCAGGAAAGCTGTTAGCTGTTAGCTGTTAGCTGTTAGCTGTTAGCTGTTAGCTGTTAGCTGTTAGCTGTTAGCTGTTAGCTGTTAGCTGTTAGCTGTTAGCTGTTAGGTTTTAGCTGAGTACTGATGGCTGACGGCTGAAGGCTAAAAAGGATAATGATGATTTTAAAAAAATTCCCTGACAAAACAAAATTTATGGAGCTGTGCCGCACCTGTAATGTGGTTCCTGTGTGCCGGACGATTCTGGCCGACACAAAAACCCCGGTTTCCATTCTTGAAAAATTTTACCGCAGAAACGATCCCATTTTTCTTCTGGAAAGCGTTGAAGGTGGAGAGCGCTGGGCAAGGTACAGCTTTCTGGGTGTTTCTGCCCAGGCCCACATCCAGGTATTTAATGATCATATAGAAACCACCACCCAGGGTGAAACAAATTTTTTAGCCCACCACAATGACCCTTTAAAGGAACTGCAGGCCATAACTGAGCAGTATCATCCCTGTGAGATTGACGGTCTTCCCCGGTTCTGGTGCGGACTGACCGGGTATATCACCTATGAAATGGTATCTTTTTTTGAAAACATACCGGTTTCTCTTCCCAAAGATAAGCCCTATGCCCATTTTATCATTCCCGATGAGATGATCATTTTTGACAATATCAAACAAAACATGACCCTTGTCAGGATCTGCTATCTCAACGGCCAAAGCGATTCAGACCAGACCTATGAAACCGCCTGCAAAGATCTTGACCGTCTGATGGCAGAAATTGATGAAAACCTGCCGGGTAAAAAAACACGCAGATCTTCCAGTGCCAGACCGGAGCGGTTACAGGCGGAAACAGAACCTGATGTATATAAAAAAGGGGTTGAGACCATAAAAAATCATATTGTGGAAGGCGATATTATCCAGGCTGTTTATTCCCAGACCTTTTCCTGCAAAGCCCCCCAGGACCCTGTCATGCTCTACCGGGCCCAGAGATATATAAATCCGTCACCCTATATGTTTTTCATGAATTTCAAGGAAATTACCATTGCAGGGTCCTCTCCGGAAACCATGGTAAGACTGGAAAACAACAAGGCCACCCTGCGCCCCATTGCCGGCACCAGAAAAAGGGGAACAACTGAACAGGAAGACCGGATTCTGGCAGATGAACTTCTCAATGATGAAAAAGAGCGTGCCGAGCACCTCATGCTGGTGGATCTGGGACGAAACGACCTGGGACGGGTAGCAGAAATCGGCAGTGTACAGGTCACGGACATGATGTTTATTGAACGCTACTCCCATGTCATGCATCTGGTCTCCAATATCACATGCGACATGAGCCCCGGACTGAGTGCATGGGATCTGCTCAAGGCCACCTTTCCTGCGGGCACCCTTTCCGGAGCGCCTAAAATCAGGGCCATGGAAATTATTTCAGAACTTGAAAAGGAGCCCAGGGGCATTTACGGTGGTGCTGCCGGGTATATCTCCTTTTCCGGAAATATGGACCTTGCCATCACCATCAGAACCGCTTCGATTGAAGCCGGCAGAATAAAAGTCCAGGCAGGCGCCGGTATTGTTGCCGATTCTGATCCGGAAAAGGAATTTATGGAATGTATGAACAAGGCAAAAAGCGTGGAAACCGCACTGCAGCTTGCCATGACCAGTGAAAAACGGAGGTGACGCGTGCTCATAGCCATCATTGACAACTACGACTCGTTCACCTTTAATCTGTATCATTATATCTGCCATGCCGGCCCAAACGCAGAAGTGCTGCGCAATGATCAGGTAAGTGTCGAACAAATCAACCGCCTGGCCCCGGATGCCCTTGTCATCTCCCCAGGTCCTGGAAGACCTGCGGATGCAGGGATATCAATGGAAGCGGTCCGCTTTTTCTCGGGCAGAATACCCATTCTCGGGGTCTGTCTCGGCCATCAGACCATAGCTGAGAGCTTTGGGGGAAAGGTCATCCATGCAAAAACAATCATGCACGGCAAAACATCCCTGGTAACCGGTAACGGCAGAGATATCTTCCAGGGAATAAACAGGCCCTTTCCAGCCATGAGATACCATTCCCTGGCCGTATCTAAAAAAGATCTGCCTGCCTGCCTTGAGGTGACAGCCAGAACCGATGACAATGAAATCATGGGCATATGCCACAGACAACACCCCACCCAGGGGGTTCAGTTTCATCCGGAATCCATAATGACCACCATTGGCAAAAGACTGATTCGAAATTTTATAAAAGGGATATAAAAATGACATTTACAGACAATCTCAATAAAATTATCAAAAAAATCGACCTTGACCAGGAGAGCATGGCTTCCATGATCTCTGAAATTTTTTCCGGTTCCATTACAGAAGCCCAGATCGGCGCATTTATGGCGGCCCTGGCCGTTAAAGGGGAAACCTTTGAGGAACTTGCCGGCGCGGCCCTGGCCATGCGCAGGAAAGCCGGCAGAATTCAGACCCTGTCCCGGAATGTGGTGGATACCTGCGGAACGGGCGGAGATATGTCAAACACCTTTAATATATCCACCACCACTGCCTTTGTTGTGGCAGGATGCGGGGTAACCGTTGCCAAACACGGCAACAGAAGTGTGTCAAGCCAGTGCGGCAGTGCGGATCTCCTTGAATACCTGGGGATCAACCTGGATGTTGACCCTGAAATTGTGGAAGAAGCTGTTAATGAAACAGGCATCGGCTTTTTGTTTGCCCCCAAATTTCACGGTGCCATGAAATATGCGGCCAAAGCCCGCAAAGAAGTGGGCATCAGAAGTATTTTCAATATGCTGGGCCCCCTTACAAATCCAGCTGCTGCCAGCTGCCAGCTTCTGGGGGTGTTTGCGCCGACATTGACTGAAATGTTTGCCAGGGCCTTAAACCTCCTTGGTGCAAAACGGGCCTTTGTGGTCCACGGCCATGACGGCATGGATGAAATAACCCTTTGCGCCCCCACCCGGGTGTCTGAACTCAAAGACGGCCTGGTCAAATCCTATGACCTTGATCCTCTGGCGTATTTTGATGACTATGCTTCAGAAAAGGAGCTTGCCGGCGGGGATGTCAAAACAAATGCCGAAATCACCACAGGGATATTAAACGGGAAAAAAGGCGCAAAAAGAGATATTGTACTGTTAAATGCTGCAGCCGCACTTACAGCCTGTGAAACAGCAGATTCCATTTCCCAGGGCATACAGATGGCTGCTGAGGCCATTGATTCCGGCAGTGCCGCCAGAAAACTCAAAGACCTTGTCACCTTTACCCGGGAGAACAATTAAGGAGAACAATTAATATGGCTGTATCAGGGTTTATAAAAGAGGTTGTTCGTCAAAAAAAAAAGGACCTGGCTGAATTAAAGGCTGACATCCCTCTGGCTGTCCTTAGAGACCGGGCAGAAAAACAAAAACAGACCTCAGCCGGATTTTTAAAGGGTCTTGCAGCATCATCACCTGGGAATGCAGGTATTATTGCAGAAATAAAAAAAGCCTCGCCCTCAAAAGGCATCATAAAAGCAGATCTTGACCCCTGTGTTTACGCGGAAAAATATACCAAAGGCGGCGCCTGTGCCATATCCGTGCTCACAGAGCCCCATTATTTCAAGGGCAGTCTGGAAGATCTGAAAAAGGTCAGAAAGGCAACATCCCTTCCTGTTTTAAGAAAAGACTTTACCATTTCAGACTATCAGATTTATGAAGCAAGGGCATCAGGGGCGGATGCCATTCTGCTCATCGCCTCTCTGCTGTCCAGGGACCAGCTGAGGGATTATATTTCTCTGGCCCGGGAGATCCGTATGGAACCATTGGTGGAAATCCATTCAGAATGGGAAATCGAAAAAACAATTTTTGCAAATGCTCAGGCCCTAGGGGTTAACAACAGAAACCTGGAAACCCTGGAGACCGACCTTGGGGTTTCAAAGCGGATTGCCCCTTATTTTGACAAACACCACATCCCGGTTGAGGCCAGCGGCATATCTTTGCCAGAGGATATTGAAAAAGGCATGCAGTCGGGGTTTTTCAATTTTCTTGTGGGAGAAAGTATTGTGCGCGCAGAAGATACAGAAACGTTTATAAAAAGCCTTGTCAGGGCAGCCCCTTTAGAATACCTGGCAGAACTAGAATACCTGGCAGAACATCTGGAGCCCCCCCTCCCTGAACCGGACTCGCCTTCCCCTGAAGAGAAAACAACTTCCCCTGAAGAGAAAACAACTTCCCCTGAAGAGAAAACAAAATGATAAAAAACAATAAATTACCTGCGGTTAAAATATGCGGTCTGACAGACCCGGAAGAAGCAGAGCACTGTGCTGAACTCGGAGCCGATGCCATAGGGCTTGTTTTTTACCCAAAAAGCCCAAGGGCCGTTTCAATAAAAACAGCCCAAGCGGTCTGCAGCTGCCTGCCGGAACATATTATGACCACCGGGGTGTTTGTAAACAGAACCTATGACGACATCATGAAAACGGCAGAGGCTTGTTCACTTAAGGCGGTGCAGCTCCATGGAAAGGAAAGCCCGGCCCTTGTCACCCGGTTAAAGAACAGCGGCCTGTTTGTTATAAAAGCGCTTTTTGCCGAAAAACAGCCGTTTCTTGAAAACGCAGATCAATACAGCACGGCATCAGCCCTTCTGGTTGAATACGGCAGAGGCGTGCTTCCCGGCGGAAATGCCAAAGCCTGGAACTGGGAGCGGGCAAGGGGACTGCCCAGGGATCAGATGATGATACTGGCCGGCGGTCTTGGTCCTGAAAATATACAAAATGCAATAAAAGCAGCGCTTCCCGATGCAGTGGATGTCAGCTCAGGCGTTGAAAGCGCCCCCGGAAAAAAGGATCTTTTAAAGGTAAAGACCTTTATTGACAATGTCCGCCTGGGATAGCTCACAGGACTGACGGCTGATTATCGGACAACCAGATTGTCACCAGGGTAGATTTTTGATGTTTTAGTCAGCTTGTTCATTTTTCTCAGCCTGTCCAGGGAAATTTTAAATTTTCTGCTGATACTGTAAAGGGTGTCCCCTTTTTTCACTGTATATAGCACTTGCTTTGGGCTCTTTTTTTTCTCTTGAAAAGTTTGGGACCTGCTTTTTTCTGCCTTTTCCGTTTTTTTAACAGAAAGGGCGGCTGCACTGTCTATTTTCCCGGCCATGGTGTCCATGCGTTCTATAAGATCTGACACCTTTGCCTCCATGTTATCCATTCGCTCAGTAATGGTGCCGTACTTCAATGACAAAGCTGCCTCCACCCTTTCCAGCCTGGCGTTACAACTGGCCAGTAGAGAATGGCTGTTTTCTGTACCTGGCATTTCTTCCGGTTCAAGACCCTTATTGTCCAGAATCTCTTCAAGCTTTGCAATCCGGTTCTCAAGGGCACTGGTTTGCTGTGTATTCACAGGGGCATCCCTGTCTTTGTCACCACAATTGCTGAAAAAAACAAAAAAAACCACTATAGTCAGAACACCAGCGCCCAGAAAAACAAGGGAAAGATCATTTTTATTTAACAGAGATTTTCCCCGGCCCTCACCGGACAGCCCTGAGTCAACTTTTTTGTTTTTTGTCTTATCTGTTTTCTGTTTGTCCATTTCCCCTTTCCTTAACCCTGTTTTTATTTAAAAGCCGTCAGTACTCAATTGTCAACTTCCAGTAAACAATTACAATTTTTTTTTCTGCTGGTTACTGATGGCTCATGGTTTTTATGATTTATTGAGCCTGTCCCAGTTCAGGAGAAACCAGACACAAAAAATCGATCATAGATTTACAGGATACAAACTTATATCATCCCTGAATCTGAAATTCAAACCGTTCCTCAAGGATTATTGTAAAATGGTATTGTCTCCCCCGGGTTTCCTGTGCTATTATTCTTTCTACCTTTGAATACGGCAGAGCAGCGTCTTAAATCTGTACCCTGTTCTCCAAAACCAGGTACAGGAAATTGATCCTCAAGTCAACTAAAGTTACCCCCATACAGGATTTTCCATGAAAAAGCCTATTACAGAAATCCCCCCTTGCTTGTTTATCTTAACCGTGCTTTTAACCCTGTTCCTATGTACTTCAGATTCCTTTTCAGAACAATACCTTACAAATAAACTGGGCATGCGGTTTGTCCTGGTTCCCAGCGGCCGGTTTTTAATGGGAAGTCCTGAGTCTGAAAAGGGAAGACAATGGTATGAAGACCAGCATCAGGTTATTATTACCCGTCCGTTTTATATTCAGGAAACCGAGGTCACCCAGGGCCAGTGGGAGGCCCTGGTAGGATTCAACCCGTCTGCCTTTCCGGAATGCGGAAAACACTGTCCAGTAGATACGGTTTCCTGGAACCAGTGCATGAAATTCATACGGATACTGAACCAATGGGAAAACACAGACAAATACAGGCTGCCCACCGAGGCTGAATGGGAATACGCCTGCAGGGCTGGAACCACAACCGCCTTTGCCGGAGGAGAGATAACGCATCTTTTCTGCGATCCCCCGGACCCTGTACTGGACTATTACGGCTGGTTCTGCGGCAATTCCGGATACAAAAACCCTCCGGAAGATCTCAGGCCCCATCCCGTTAAAACCAAAAAACCCAATCCATGGGGTATCTACGACATGCACTGCAATGTTCAGGAATGGTGCCTGGATTCCTGTAAATGGCGGGATATCTGGAAAGGCAGGGTGGGGGTTGTAACAGACACCTATAAAAACAACGTGGCAGACCCTTTGTCAAAAATCGGAAAGCACAGGATAATTAGGGGCGGGGGCTGGCACCAGAGCGCCAGGCATTGCCGCAGTGCCTGGCGAAGCTATTATAAACCCGGTGCAAAACGAAACAGCCTTGGGTTCCGCATTTTAAGGGAGTATTAACCCCCCTGGATATTCAGTTTTATCAGGAAGAACAGATGAAATCATGTGTTTTCTGTGAAGACAATGCTCTGTATTATCTGCAAAGGCTGCGGTCAAAAATATCCCAGAACATCTGTCTTATGGCATCGGTTTCATGGAGTATCTCATGGAACGCACCCGGCAGGGAAAAAAATCGGCAGTCTGGCAGTCTGGAACAGAGCCTCTTTTGTGCTGAGGTTGAAACAATGGTATCCTTTTCAGCGCTGATCAGACATACAGGCACTTTGATCTGTGATACAAAGGAATCGGTTTTCAAAAATTCAATGGATTGAAAACTGGCATCAAGCCAGCCCCAGGTAACATCACCCAGGGCGAGTTTTGGATTCTTTTGGATCTCTTTTTTTTCAACTGAAAATCTCTCAAAGTCATGGGTTAAATTATTGGTTTCAAATTTTATGTTGTCCTCATGGTAATTGCCGCCGCCAAACACATAGGACTTTGAAAAACCTGAGGCGCAGGCTTTTCTCGCCATAAACCGGGCAAAAAAAACCGGAAACGGGCTTGTAATGATGCCAATCATTGGCGACACAAGAAACGCTTTTTTGATGGAGGGCTGATACTGCCCCATAAACCTCAGGGCAATGTGCCCCCCCATGGAATGGGCCAGAATGAGGACAGGGTATCTCTCGTTTTTTACAAATTTATGGTAAAACAAATTCAGGTCATTAATATAATCCTCATAGGAATCCACATACCCCTTGTACCTGTTTTCGGTTTCACGGCAGGAAAGGCCCTGACCTCTCCAGTCCAGGGAAAAAACAGAAAACCCCTTTGCCAGCAGCTCCAGAACAGGTTCTTTGTATTTTTCCATGAACTCGGATCTGCCGTTGAGCAGCAGAACAATTCCTTTTTTTCTTACAAAAAGGGGCGCTGCGCTGCCATATCGAATTTTTTTACCATCCGTGGAAGTAAAATAGTTGAATTTCAGCACATTTTTCCGGGCATCCACCCCATTTTTCCTTTTAAATATCTGTCTCTCGATGATCCATTATCTTAGTCATTACACTTCTGTATATTCTGCCCCTGCGCCGAAATATTTTCTCTGCCCGCCCCCGAAAAATTTTTTTACCCTGCCTTTAACCGGAGCACACCACCTGATCTGAGCATGGGCCATGGCCCTGTATTCCCGGAAATCTGCCCGGAAATCTGCCCGGAAATCTGCCCGGAAATCTGAATGATCTGACAACTCAGGAACGTCCCCTCCCCTGCTGTATAAAAGCACGTTTTTTCCCGGTTCAAAGTCCCTTAAGCTCTCAAAATAAAGCCCGTCTGTACTGTAATTTTTGACCCTGACAGCATCATAGTCACCTGTTTCAGAAAATTTACAGATAAATTTTACATCATGGGCCTGCCTTAAGCTTTTTCTGTTTTCTTTTCCAGAATTCATAACACCCCTCCTTTTTTAAGGTCTCAATTTTTCCGGACAAATAAGCATCCGGGAGACCGGTTCAACTCTTTCATACTTTGTGGCCGGGGCAATGATAATGGTCCGGCCATGCCGGTTCAACAGAACAATTTGTCCCTGGTACCAAATTATGTTGCCCTTGACCCCGGATTATGAGATTTTATACCCATAGGCGTATAAAACATACAGTGTTAATCCATAAAATAAGGAATATATCCTTGGCAAAACTTCTGGTTACATCAGATCTCCACGGCAGCATTAACGCATGGATGACGGTAAAAAAACTTCTAAAGCCAAATGACTGCCTTGCCATTGCAGGCGATCTTTTTGACACAAGATACGGCAGCGCTGACAAACCTGATTTTCAACCCGGAACCATAAAACAGGAATTGCTGGCTCTTGACAATTTATTTTACTATGTTTACGGCAATTGTGATGTAAAAACTTTTTTCCCGGGTCATCAGGATTTTTTAAATTTTGAATTCCAGGGAATACGGATTTTTCTCCATCACGGGCATATTTTTTCGCCCCCCATTCCCGGCAGAAGTCAGGTGATCATCCAGGGGCATACGCACAAGGCCGTCCTTAAAAAAGAACAGGAAAAAATACATTTAAACCCAGGATCGCCTGCCCTGCCCCGAAACCGTCTTCATACCTGCGGTATCATAGAGAACCAGTCAGTTATGCTCTTTGATTTGAACACCCACAGGGTGATACGCACCCTTGGAGTTTAAACTCATATTTTCTGCTCCGGAACACCAGGACAAGCGGGTATGGAAAAGGAAGGCGTTGCTTTAATCAGCATTCGATTTCTATTTAAGGGATATTTTGCCGTGCATAATGTGAAGAGCGAGTTTATGCATATACAGCCTTTTTTCTTCGTCTGTATATCCAGGCAGACTTTTAGATGTCATGACAATGCCTGCCAGAGAGGCAAAAAAGGCCCTGATAAAAAGAGGAGAAACCTCCTTTTGATTCTTTGAAGCGCTTTTGATAACCTGTTCAAACATGTTTAAAAAAGAAATCTGTACTCTGTCAAATTTTTCACTGACCCCAAGTGTTTCATCGGCGCGCAGAAGAAAATGACACATCATTTGAAATGTGGCCTCATTGTCAAGACAATAGTCCACCACGGCAATGGCAAAGTCCTCTACGCCGTCTCCCCTTTTCACCCGTTCAATGAGAAGGGTTTCAATATGACGGATATCCAGCATCAACGCCTCAATAAAAAGATCGTCCCTGCTGGGGAAATACCTGTATATTGAAGATGCAGAAGCCCCTGCCTTTGCAGCAATGTCACGCATACTGATATCCCAGAAGCTTTTTTCCTTAAAAAGCTCCATGGCAGAATCTATAATCAGATTCTTTCTGACTTCCCTTTCACTCTCCCTTAACCCTGCAAAAGATGAAACATGCTCCATGGGTTCACTTCTCCGCAATTATTTTTTTCGTATTTCGTTCAAGATCGCCCAGGGCCAGGTAAAAGGCCCCGACTGCCAGTTCAGCACAATGATGTTCATCAGATGGAAGGGTTTTTAAAAAATCTGCTATATGTTCCGGGGTTATATTCCATGCCCTTTCAACATCCATTTCCCGGGAAACCAGATGCACAACCGCATTGGCACAGGCATTTGTATTGATACATCCATTTATATCATAGGACACAGATTCAAGTTTTCCATTGTTTCCCTTTAAAAAGAATTCAATGGTATCCCCGCATTCGCCTGTCCGTTTCCCGTATCCGTCAGGATTGTCAATTCTCTCCTGATATTCCCTGTTCAGTGCCATTTCAAGGTACTCATTTGAATGGTCCTGCCAGAAATCTGTTTTTTTATAGAAAACCGGCAAGAAAACCCCTGAGTCTTTAGCTCAGGGGATGAATTGCCGGACTCGCTAACCCTGAGATTCAATATATTTCCTTACGGCATCAATGGAAGCATTTCCGATTGAG
>JAYEJJ010000246.1:0-2107 GCA_034660495.1 Thermodesulfobacteriota bacterium
GCCTTTCCTGCCTGTCCGGATCCGGTTTTACGGTCTGTTTTACAGTTTCATGAATATCCCGGAAAGACTCATGTACACTGGAAGGGGAAAGACGTCCCATCTCAATGAACTTTACCACGATTTCCTTGGCTGTTCTAAGTATCTGTTCGTCAATAGATTTCATAATTTTCTAATACCAGAGAAAAAGGCTGTGGTCAACAGGAAAGCTTTTTTTTTTAGTTGCCTTATCCCATAAAATGATTATAATTTTTAACTATGACCGCAAATGGCGGTTGGATCGCAACAACTTACTGTAATTATTTGTTTTTAAATCAGTCACTTGTAAATTTATAAAATGTATGAATTATCATGGCGGCTTAATTGTAGCCTAAATATAACTAATTCTGTCTGGTTTTTGCAATTTTCTCCAGAAAAAGCGCTTGATGTTTGTTGTCTGTTTATCAAGTATATGTTATATATCACGAATAATATCATATACTTTATAAGTGACATATGAAGCGACTGGATCAGAGAAAAATCGAGGCAGTATGGCATCAGTGAGACTCCATACGCTCTGCGGGTGGAGTCTCACTGACGCAAAATAAATGCCAACCGTCATTTGCGGTCATAGATTTTTAACTTGTAAAAACGGCCAAAGGCACCGGAATAAAATTTTTAACAACAGACATGCCCTGCAGGGCAAAAAAAATAAGGAACACCACCCCCAAATGGACACATCCAGGGCAGACATGGAAAAAAAAATCATCCGGATCAATTACCAGGAAAAACAGATCCTGTTAATTGGAACGGCTCATGTATCAAAGGAAAGCGCTGACCTTGTAAACCAGGTTATAGAAGCGGAAAAACCTGAAACCGTGTGTGTTGAGCTCTGTTCCACACGGCTTGCCGCCATAAGGGACAACGACAAATGGCGGAATATGGATATTGTAAAAATTATCAAAGAAAAAAAATCTTTGCTCCTTCTGGTAAATCTTCTCCTGGCCTCATTTCAGAAAAAAATTGCAGATAAATTCAATATCAGACCGGGCCAGGAAATGATCAATGCCGTTGAGGCGGCAGAAAATATCCAGGCGGATATTGTTCCGGCAGACCGGGAAATTCAGACCACCCTGTCACGGGTATGGCGTAGCACGGGATTCTGGGAAAAGATAAAACTCATGGGTCAGCTGGTCTTCTCCTTTGGGAGCAGCAAAGACATTACAGAAGAAGATATTGAACAGATGAAGCAGGAAGATATCCTTCAAACCCTGCTGGCCGATGTAAAAAAAACCCACCCCATCATGGAAAAAATCCTGATTGACGAAAGAGACCAGTACCTTGCTGAAAAAATACGGCATGCCCCCGGCAGAAAGATAGTGGCCGTTGTTGGTGCCGGCCATGTCCCCGGCATAAAAAAATACATGGCAGAGGAAAAAAAAATTGATATCCAGGCACTAAGCAGCATCCCGCCGGGGGGCCGGATGGGCAAAATACTGAAATGGGCGATTCCCGGTGCTATTTTTCTTCTGTTTGCAGCCGGTTTTTTCATGAAAGGAGGAAATGCCGGAAAAGAGATGATATGGATGTGGATTGCGGCCAACGGGATATTTGCCGGTCTGGGTGCCCTGGCTGCCATGGCCCATCCCTTTACCATTGCATCTTCTGTCATAGCCGCACCGTTAACCTCTTTAAATCCCATGATAGCTGCCGGGTGGGTATCCGGGCTTGTAGAAGCCTTTTCCAAAAAACCCAAGGTAAAGGATCTTGAGTCCATTCCCGAGGACATTACATCCATAAGGGGATTCTGGAAAAACAGTGTGACGCGGATACTGCTGGTGGTGGTGTTTACCAATGTGGGCAGCACCGTGGGGACCATGACAGCCATACCTCTGATGCTGAAAATAATTCATTGACACTCGATGATCAAATTTTTAGAAAAGCACCGCCCCCAACGCTTGCTATTAATACTCGATCATCAAGTTTTTTGAATACCGCCGCCCTCAGCGGTTGCCTGTCAGGAACGAGAACGACGGAGGACTTTTTCCCTGCCAGGCTAAAAATCAAGAACTGCGGCCACTGGTCCTCAAACAGCTTGATTTTCTTAACGCCTGGCAGGGAAAAAGTCTGA
>JAYEJJ010000247.1:0-10662 GCA_034660495.1 Thermodesulfobacteriota bacterium
GCGTGTGGAGTACCTTGGGATGACTATATATTCCAATGTAACGTAGTCAGTTAAGACTTAGGCTAATCAACCGGGCTTACAAGTTACCTTGCAAGCCCCTCGGTCTTTAGCCGAGGGGTTGTTGACCCCTGGCAATATAAGGATTGGGAGCGGTTCCCACAACCTCAATATCTTTTTCCTTTGACAGCTGTTCAAAAAACACTTTTCTGACAACAGCTGAATCATCAACCACAAGTACTCTTATTTTTCTGACCACTGTCTTTCTCCTTATCCTGATTACATAGAAGCCAGTTTAAACACATCATGTACATCCAGAATAAGCCCCACTTTTCCGTCGGCAAGGATGGCGCCACCGGAAAACCCCTTTACCGATTCCAGGCTTGAGCCAAGGCTTTTTATCACATATTCATCCTTTCCCAGCAGTTCATCTATATGAATTCCACGCTGCTCCTCCTTTGCCTCAACAACAATAACCAGACCCTCCCAGGGATTTCTGGCATCACAGGGTGTGCTGCAGATTTCTTCCATGGAAATCAGAGGAATCAGTGTATTACGGTCCGAAATCATTTCACCTTTCCCCTCCACTGTAAAACACTGATCCTTTTTGGGTTTAAAGGATCTCTGTATGACCATGGTAGGAATCACATACCGTTCTTGACCCACCCTCACCAGCATTCCGTCAATAATGGCCAGGGTCAGCGGCAGGGAAATGGTGAATTTTGTCCCCTTCCCCGGTGATGAGTCAATGGCAAGGCTGCCCTGGAGTTTTTCAAGTCCTTTTTTAACCACATCCATACCAACCCCACGGCCAGATACATCTGTTATTTTTTCAGAAGTGGAAAAACCGGGTTTCATGATCAATTCATAGACATCACTGTCTGACAATTTTTTCCCGGAAGAGACAATCCCCGTTGACAGGGCTTTTTTAAGAATGACGTCCCGATCCAGTCCCTTTCCGTCATCTTCAATTTCAATAATGATATTGCCGCCCCGGTGACAGGCCCTTAAAGAAATGGTCCCCTTTACCGGCTTTCCCTTATCAGCGCGCTCCTTCCGGCTTTCTATACCATGGTCTGCGGAATTTCTTATCATGTGGACCAGGGGTTCATACAGGGCATCCACCACATTTCTGTCAATTTCTGTGTCCTCTCCAGACATGACAAGATCCAATTCTTTTTTTGATTTCCTGGAAAGATCCCTCACCAGACGGATCATCTTCATAAACGTTGATTTAATGGGCACCATGCGCATGGACATGGCCACATTTTGAATATTTGAAATAATCTGTCCAAGATGCCCCATGCTCTGGGCAAGACCGGAAACCATATCTGCCTTTTGTTTGAGCATGGACTGGGCAATAACAAGCTCCCCGGCAAGGTCTACAAGGTCATCCAGTTTCCCGGTTTCCACCTTTACCTGGGTGGTGACTGCTTTTTTCCTGGCCTTCTGATCCATAAGGGCCGATGCCACTTCCCTGGAATCGGCCTTGTGCTCGTCAATGAAAATTTCACCTATCCGTTTTTCAGGCGTCTGCTGCTGTATCTTCAGGGAATCAATAACCGCCTGTTCATCCATAACCCCCTTTCTGACAAGAATCGCTCCCAGGGGTTCCTTTCCGCTGCCCGCCATATCAACCTGAAGGGCTTGAAGTTTATGCATCAAATTTTCAATATCAATATCATGATCCCTGGGCTGCAGGCCCCTGGCCAGCCCCTGACTTACCCTTTCAAGCAGCTTTTTCAAAAGATCCACAGATTCCAGAACCGCATCCGCGGCCCGGTCGTTAATGATAAATTCCCCGCTTCGGGCACTGTCCAGAAAGGTTTCAGTGGTATGGGAAAGGCGGTTTATCCTGGTCAGATTGAGAAACCCGGCCACCCCTTTTATCGTATGAAAAGGTCTGAAAATATTATTAATAATTTCACTGTCCTCTGGATTCTGCTCCAGGTCCACAATATTAATCTCTATTGTGGATAAATTATCCTCTGCCTCGGAAATAAAATCAGTGAGTATCTCACAGTCCTCCTCCGACAACGGCACAGGGCTGTCCTGTGTCTGAACGTCTGTCTGGTTTTTATCCCCTGTCTGATCTGATTCTTCCCCGGAAACAGCTGCCGGCTGACTGTCCTGCTTAAGCTCTTCTTTGTCGGCTGTTTCCTCTTTTTTCTCCGCCAGAGACTGCCGGGTAAGCACATCAATGGTATCTGAAATATCAAACTGGAAATCCTCATCCTTTTTCAGGCTGATCAAAATAGCTTTAAGCAGGTTCAGTCCGTCTTCAATGGCCGTTGTATTGTAGTCTTCATTGGCGATCATTGCCTCTACACAGGTTCTGCAGTGGGTTAACACATCAAGAAAAGTGATTGAATGAAGGACTTCAAAGGTTGTGGAAAGGGAATCCAGGGTATCCAGCATGGCCTTTAAACTCTCGGTTTCCCCGTAGCAGAGACTGCCGATTTCTTCCCTGAACTGTCTGATACAGGACTCGGCTTTTTTAAAAACGTCAGAATCAACGCCATCTTCCGTTTCTGGCTCCTCTGCCGCTTCTGGCTCCTCTGCTGTGTCTGGCTGATCTTTTGCGTCGGGGTTTTCTGCGGCATCTGGCCCGTCTGCACCTTCACCTGCTCCCCCTTTTTCTTCAACACGTCCCTGCTGTCCGTCCTGTTCTTTCCCTCCGTCCTAGAGTTCGTCGTCTCCTGTATTCAAAGGTCCTGTTCCTTTAAAGTCACGAAAAACTGTGGCCATTTCTGATATAATATCTCCAAGATGTTTAAAACCTGTGTCAATATCTGCTGTCCTTCCTTGTATAATATCACCTGTAATAGACAGGGCATTGCAGGCCTTTTCTGACAATTCTTCCATCTGCAGTGCTTTTGATTTCTCATAAATCTCTTCAAACCTGGGCTGGAGGTCAGACAGCATATCCGGTTCAGAAGAATCAATCAAAACAAACTCAAGCGCGGTATCCTGTAAAAGGGTGTCAACAGAATTTTCCATAATAGCTTTAACATCTCCGTTTTATTATGCATTCTTAAGGTTTTCCAGCAAAGCCCTGGATTGCCTGCCGTGGAAAACCGTCTGCCCATAACCATTGCGGTGCATTATCATCGCCACCAGGCCCATGAAACTATACCACCTTTTTGTTTTAATACGGATACCAGTCTTCACTCCTGAGGCTGTCTACTTTTAAAACGGCAATTTCATTGGTGCTGGTATTAAAAACAATCTTCCTTCCCTTTGCACCGCCCGTGTCTTCTGAAATAACAGAAATATTTTTATAGAGCAAAACTTTTTTTGCAATCTCAATATTTTCTATGCCAATATTTTTTCTGCACAATTTTTGATTGTGCGCACCTCCGAAAATCTGGGCCTCTATATGGTTTTTTTTAGACCCCTGAACAAGAATCATTTTGATCAGTGCGGCAGTTGCCACATTGCCGTAAAGGGCAGTGGTACTGTCTTTTCCTGTAATAAAAGGGAATTGAAAATGATTCATCCCTCCGATTTTTCTCTTTCTGTCATACACCGTCACTGAAACACTGGAGCCAATAACCGTTGATATGGTGACGTCCCTGTCAGGTACATAGATATATCCCGGCTGTAGAAAATAATTATACGTATCAGGTGATTTTGTAAAATAATCCGCTGAGGTCATTAACTCTTTTTCCTGTAACCGCTGGGCATTATTGTTTGAAGTTCATGTTTCAGCCCCTGAAGGCTTTCTGAAAGCCCTACAAAAAAATATCCCCCGGGATTAAGGGCCTGACAAAGATTGTCAATTACCCGCTGCCGGGTAGGACTGTCAAAATATATCATTACATTCCTGCAGAATATAATGTCAAAGGTATCAAAAGGCGCATCACTTATGAGATTGTATTTTCCAAATGTCACATGGGCTCTGACATGGGACTTTACCCTGACATGGTCATGCCATTTTCCCTTTCCTTTCTGGAAATAGGTATAAAGGGTCTGCCGGGGTACAGATGTGACTTTTGAAACCGGATAAACCCCTCTTCTTGCTATGTCAAGCATGGAATCGGAAATATCAGAACCAAAAACACTGAATTTAAAGGAATTGTCAATGAGCTGTACCGCAAGGGAATAGGCCTCTTCTCCACTGGAGGATGCAGCGCTCCAGATTTTTAAAGGACCGGTGGTGTTCAGGGTGTTGACAATATACTCACAATGCTTGTTCTCTCTGTAAAAAAAGGTATGGTTTGTGGTTATAACATCAATAAACGACAAAAACTCATCTTTATCACTGTCAATCAAACGGATATACTCAGAAGGCGTGTCTGTTCCTGTCAGACGCATCCGCTTGCCCAGCCTTGCCCTTAACAGCTCAAACTTGGATTCGTTGAGAACAATGCCTGACTCCCTGTAAACCAGACTGGAAAGCTTTCTGTACTGTGAAGGACTAATAGATGTGTTTGACATCCCTGTTTGATTTTCCCTTACCGGTTTTTATAAAGATCACTTTACAAAAGTATTGATTGCCTGCCCTGTTCTGACTTCCCGATCCTCGAACATTAACACATCATAAAGATTACAATAGGAAAAGGGATAAATTCAACATAAAAGAAACTGTTGAGCCGGGAAAATTGATATTTATTCAATTTTTTTATGATGATCCTGGATCGAACAGACCTTTATGGTGCCGTTGGCTTTTCTCGCCTTTATGCCTCTGGCCGCTGCAAGGGCTGCCGCAGTAGTGGTAATATAGGGAATATTAAACCGGATGGCTGTTTTTCTGATATAGGAATCATCTTCCTGGCTTTCCTTGCCGCTGGGGGTGTTGATGACCAGATGGATATCGCCGTTTTTCATTGCATCAACAATATCAGGACGGCCATGTCCGATTTTGGACAGAACGTTTGACACTATTCCATTATCCAGAAGAAAAGCAGCTGTACCTTTTGTTGAAAAAACTGTAAATCCAAGATCTTTTAAAAGACGCGCGGCTTCAAGAACAAAAGCCTTGTCAAGATCTGCCACTGTAATCAAAACGCTTCCTGAAAGGGGAAGAGAAACATTGGCGGCTTCCTGGGACTTGAAAAAGGCAAGCCCGAAAGAATCTGACAGCCCAAGGACTTCCCCTGTGGACCTCATTTCAGGCCCAAGAACCGGATCAACCTCAGGAAACATATTAAACGGAAAAACCGCTTCCTTAACTCCAAAATGCCTGATTTCCCGTTTTTCAAGATTAAGCTCTGACAGCTTTCTGCCCAGCATGACCTGGGTGGCAAGACGTGCCATGGAAAGACTGCATACTTTTGAAACAAGGGGAACGGTTCTTGACGCCCGGGGGTTGGCTTCAAGGATATATACAATATCATTGCAGATGGCGTACTGAATATTCATCAGCCCCACCACCTTGAATTCAACGGCAATTCTTCTGGTATATTCGGCAATGGTTTCAAGATGCCCTGGGGCTATGGACACCGGTGGAATCACACAGGCTGAATCCCCTGAATGAACCCCTGCAAGCTCAATATGTTCCATTACAGCAGGCACAAAGGCATCGGTTCCGTCGGCAATGGCATCGGCTTCTGCTTCCACTGCATTTTCAAGAAATTTATCAATAAGAACAGGCCGTTCTTCAGACACATCCACTGCTGCCTTCATATAATGACGCAGCATTTCCTCATCATGGACCACTTCCATTGCACGTCCGCCAAGCACATAGGACGGCCTTACCATTACTGGATATCCAATGCGGCCGGCAATATCTACGGCATCTTCAAGGGTCACAGCCATGCCGGACTCAGGCTGGGGAATCCCCATTTTTTTAATCAGTTCACCAAATCGTTCCCGGTCTTCTGCAAGATCAATTGTTTTGGGTGAGGTACCGAGAATGTTTACGCCGGCCTTTCCAAGTTCATCTGCCAGGTTCAAAGGCGTCTGGCCGCCGAACTGCACAATAACCCCTTCGGGCTTTTCCTTTTCATAAATGCTCAATACATCTTCAGCTGTGAGGGGCTCAAAATAGAGTTTGTCTGATGTGTCATAATCTGTGGACACGGTTTCCGGGTTGCAGTTGACCATGATGGATTCAAAACCGGCATCACGGATGGCAAAGGCCGCATGAACACAGCAGTAGTCAAATTCAATGCCCTGACCGATCCTGTTGGGGCCGCCGCCGAGAACCATTATTTTCCTGCTGGAGCTCACTGAAACCCTGTCTTCAGCATTATAGGTGGAATAATAATAAGCGGCATTTTCAACACCGCTGACCGGGACCTCATCCCAGGCTTCCGCACAGCCCAGGGCAATTCTTTTGTCACGTATGGAATTTTCAGGAATCTGAAGAATTTCGCCCAGATATTTATCGGCAAACCCGTCTTTTTTGGCCTGAACCAGCAGCTCATCCGGGCAGAGCCTGCCTTTGAACTGAAGAATTTTCTCTTCCAGATCAACAAGTTCCTTCATCTGTTCAAGGAACCAAAGCTTGATATTTGTTTCCCGGCTGATTTCATCGATATCTGCGCCCTTTCTGATGGCCTCATAAATCATAAACTGACGCTCGCTGGCAGGCGTTGAAATCATGGCCATGAGTTCATCAAGGGATTTTTCATTGAAATCTTTGGCAAATCCAAGGCCGTAGCGGCCTGTTTCAAGGGAGCGGACAGCCTTTAGGAACGCCTCCTTATAGTTTTTTCCAATGCTCATGACCTCGCCTACTGCCCGCATCTGGGTGCCGAGCCGGTCTTCTACACCCACAAATTTCTCAAATGCCCAGCGGGCAAATTTCACAACCACATAATCCCCTGAAGGGGTATACTTATCAAGGGTTTTATCCCGCCAGTAGGGAATTTCATCCAGGGTCACACCGCTGGCAAGCAGGGCGGAAACAAGCGCAATGGGAAACCCTGTGGCCTTGGATGCCAGGGCCGATGAACGGGACGTGCGGGGATTGATCTCAATCACAGTAACCCTGCCGGTTTCCGGGTCATGGGCAAACTGGACATTGGTGCCGCCAATCACCTCTATGGCCTCAACAATGGCATAGGCGTATTTCTGCAGCCGGTCCTGGAGCTCCTTACTGATGGTAAGCATGGGCGCCGTACAAAAAGAATCTCCGGTATGAACCCCCATGGGGTCAACATTTTCAATAAAGCAGACCGTAATAATCTGATTTCTGGAGTCCCTTACCACTTCAAGCTCAAGCTCTTCCCACCCAAGGACCGATTCTTCAACAAGGACCTGATGCACCATGCTGGCAGCAAGTCCCCGTGATGCGATTGTCTGCAGCTCCTCTACATTATAGACCAGGCCGCCGCCTGTACCGCCCATGGTGTATGCCGGACGGATGACTACAGGATATCCAAGTTCCAAGGCAACCTTTTCCGCATCTTCCACAGAATTCACCGCCCGGCTCTTAGGCATTTCAATGCCCAGGCGGTCCATGGTTTCCTTGAAGGCCGTGCGGTCTTCCCCTCTTTTGATGGCCTCCATATTCACGCCGATGACCTTGACACTGAACTTGTCAAGGATCCCCTTTTCAGCCAGCTCAGATGACAGATTAAGCCCTGTCTGGCCCCCCAGGTTGGGCAGGAGCGCATCAGGACGCTCGGCTTCAATAATTTTTTCCAGAACCGGAATCGTAAGCGGTTCAATATAGGTTTTATCAGCCATTCCCGGGTCTGTCATAATGGTGGCAGGATTGGAGTTCACCAGTACTATTTCATATCCAAGACTTCTCAGCGCCTTGCAGGCCTGGGTTCCGGAATAGTCAAATTCACAGGCCTGGCCGATTATAATGGGTCCTGAACCTATAATCAGAACCTTATTGATATCCTCTCGTTTGGGCATGCCCCCTCCCTGTCTGAAAATTAAAGCCGGTTTTAAACCTACAGACCAGCAGCTGTTTATCATTATTAAAAATAAAAATAAAAATGCAGTTATCTTTCATGTAGATCATTCCTTGAGGGATATTGCCCATCTTTTTTCAACAATACGGGTGGACTTGAAAAAAATTGATTCATGGTCTGCCGATACCCTGCTTCATCCTGCTTTTTTTCCTTTAACAGGAATCCAGTCCACCGGGATACGCTGATCCGGTTTTTTGCCGCTTTGATCCTTACCCAGTCAGCGACATCCTCCTCTAATGTAATGGTGACGTTTTTCACTTTCCCTCCTTTCAAAATTTCAGAAACAGCACAATAATAGTGTTACACGAAAATTGTGTCAAGAGATAAGAATCTCAGGCCTTCACCAGCCAGGGAAATGGAAAAAAGCGCTGTATTTCCCAGTACATGAATAATCACAGGGGTCAGCAGGCTTTTTGAACGTTCAAAGGATATGGCAAAAATCAGGCCGCCAATAATCTGGATAACGGGAAGGCTCTGTGCCTGCAGATGAAAACAGGCAAAAACAAGCGCTGAAATCACCACAGCACTTAACACGCCATATTGTCTTAAAAACGGGTATAGAAGTCCTCTGAAATACACTTCTTCAGCAATGGGACACACAATTGCTCCTGTAAGGAAAAAAAGCGCCATATTTTGCCTGGGAAGGCGACATCGGACCAGGGAGAAAAAATCAATATTAAGAAAAAAAAGGACAAGGGCAGCTAAAAAAACAAGGGCACCAAAACATGAGGACCATATGAATCCGATTTTTATACCATACCCTGCAGCAGATCTGGACAAGCCTGCGGACCTGAGCCCCCCCGGGGTTACATATAAAAAACCACCCAGTAAAAGGATCTGGCTAAGCCGGATGGCTGCCGCTGCTCTTAAGGGCGTGTCAACGGGCAGGGGAAAAAGGGCGGCTGATTCACAGATAAAAACAATTATTGTGCCGGTTAAAAACAGGTTAAGCGGTTTGCAGAAAGTTTCTGTCATGGATACTGTCTTTGTTTTTATTTTCCAGCACAATGTCTGATAGCATTCAGGGCGTAGTGCTGAACATACCAGTGGGGGCTGGTGTTTATGATGTTATGAAAAATTTTCATGGAATTTTCTGTGCAGTCTGATGCTGCCAGCGCCTTTACAGCAGCACATTTCACATTCACAGAATTTTCCTGTTCAATGAGTTTTTTTAAAAAATCTCTGTATTTTTTAGTATTGGAATTTTCTGAACCATGGCGTGACAGAATCTGGGCCAGCCAGTACTTTTCCGGAACAGACAGCTCGTTCAATGGGTTTTCAAGGTAGGGGTCAATTCCGGCCATACAACAGCCGCTTTTCATGTACACCCCCATCAATCCGTGAATCCGTTCTCTTTTGCTTTCTGAAGTCAGCAGAGACGCTGTGGGGTGTGCACAACATCCAGGATTAATGTATAAAGCCAGGAAAAAGACCATGGCGGCCAGGGTAACAAGGGAGAGGAAAAAAGCAAAATCAATATCCGCTGCCAGGGCATATAGATAAAAAAATCCGGCAACCACAAGCGCACAGCAGATCAAAGGCAGAAAGAACACAAGCCCTGCCAGACAGATCAGCCGTATTACCGCTGTATTGTCCATTTTCCGGGAAAATTCTTTTATACTGTCAAAAGGACTTTTTAAAAATCCGGTCAGGGAGTCAGTTACAATCACCTTCTGCCTGTGTTTCAATACAAATGCATTGTCTGATTTTTTTTCAACAATTAAAAAGGCTTTTTTTGTGTTCACTGCCAGCCATCCGTTTTTTTCAATGACACGGCTCAAATGGTTTTTTTTGTCAATTTTCGAATCAATCCAGCAGGTTTTGATCTGTTTCTGCAGGGGAGCACTTATGGCCTGACTGGCATACTGGGTATACTTATAATAAAAATTATTGACCAGGGTACCGGGCCTGCCCGCCAATAAAAGAAAGTCCCTGGTTTTCAAAAATATAGAGGGACCTGAGTGGTTTGCAGAAATAAAAAAAAAACCTCCCAGAATGGTGACAGACAAAAAGATCAGAATTTTTTTATTTTGAAACACCCTGGGGGCTGTTATTAGACATACCCCAAGGCAGATTGTGGATGACACAGCAGTGCCCCCGGTCACGGTAATAAACAGGCTGCCGTAAAAGGCCGGCAGAATCTGATTCAGGGAAGGCAGTACCAGATGATTGGGCACAACCAGGTGGGGGGTGGGAGTTAAGATGACAATGGTTTTGAAGAGCGCCTGATTGGATGCAAACACCAGAAAAAAAGAAAAAATTTCAAAACAGGCCAGAGATATCAGAAAAACAGGGATTATTCTTTTACAGAAATGTGCATTGGGTGACGGAAATTCGGCTCTGCCCATGGTTTAAACAGAGGTGCCTCTGGATTCATCCAGTAATGTTCTTATCATTTTTGCCATTTCAGTTTTAACCACGGGTTTCATAAGGATTCCCTTGATGCCGAGGGATTCTGCCTTTTGTTTATTGATGCGCTCACTAAAGCCGGTACAGATGATGATGGGAATATCCGGTCTTAACAGGAGAATCTCCTTTGCAAGCTCATCGCCTGTCATTCCCGGCATGTTCATATCTGTTGCAACTTGGGTTTTTATCCATAAAGTTCTTTATTAATAAACTCTTTTGGGGGAAACAGGTTGATACTGCCAGTGCTTTTTTTTCGTAAATATTCGGCTTTGATTTTATTAGTATTTTCAATATGTTGCAAGGCCGAATAAAAAAGTTTTGGGTCATAGTTTATAATTCAAAAAATTTAACTTAAAAAAATATAAATAAATTCAAGTGGTTA
>JAYEJJ010000248.1:0-1109 GCA_034660495.1 Thermodesulfobacteriota bacterium
TACTATAGATGATCACAGCATGATTTTATTGATGATTATTTCATTTTTCTGCGGTGTATCAGGTGCTTTACTGATTTATCACAAAGGGTTTCAGGCAGGGTTTACAGATCAGCCCAATCAAAGAAGTTCGCATACAAAGCCCACACCCAAGGGCGGGGCACTGGGTGTGGTTTTAGCCTTTATCATTGCTTCACTCTGGTATGACCTGGATGCGGTGTTTGTACTGCCGGTTCTTGCTGTTTCCCTTTCAGGGCTGGCAGATGACCGCATGGAGCTGTCTGCCGGGGTAAGGCTGTTGATTCAAATTTCTGCAGGATGCGTGCTTGTTTATGGTTTTGATTTCTGGTATATTCCTTTGTGGAGTTTAATGTTCTGGGTTTTTTTTATAACAGGAACGGCCAATTGCACAAATTTTATGGACGGCATTAATGGAATTGCCGCTTTAACCGGCATTGCCGCTTTTTTTCTGCTGGCTTTTTATTTACAGCTGACAGGAAAACTGGATGATTATACAAGGGTTTCCCTGTGTGTTGCCGTTGCCCTGATGGGTTTTCTTCCCTTTAATTTTCCCAGAGCAAAGGTTTTTATGGGAGATACAGGCAGTCTTTTAATCGGGTTTATGTTTGGTGGGTTAGTTTGTCGGTTTTCAGGCAGTCTGCATGAATTTTTTATCCTTGCATCATTTTTTTTCTCGTTCTATAGTGATGAACTGATAACCATGGCCGTAAGGATCAAGAAAGGAGAAAACCTGTTGACTGCCCATAGACGTCATTTATACCAGATACTTGTCAATGAGGCGGGGTTTTCTCATTTCAGGGTGGCAGGTTTATATGTGGTCCTCCAGCTTTTTGTGGGCGTATCCGTCCTTTTACTCCATAAAATGGATACAAAGTGGACTGTCTTTTTGTTAGTGGTGTATTTTATTCTTTTTTCAACCTGCAGTGTTTTTGTCAGGCAGAAATACTATGAAACTTAAACCCGGCTGTTTTTACAGAAATCTGTTGATTGTTTTTATGATAGATGCACTGCTGGTCATATCGGCTATTGTGGTTTCCTATATGATCCGGTTTGATCTTGATGTGCCCGAGTATATGCAGGCCGGCCTGATC
>JAYEJJ010000248.1:1119-2083 GCA_034660495.1 Thermodesulfobacteriota bacterium
CAGCGTTTTTCCCCTGGTTGTGCTGGTAAAAATGCCTGTTTTCTATTTTCTTGATTTATACAGGGGGATGTGGCGCTATACCAGCACACTTGATGTTTTAAATATCATTAAAGCCTCAAGCCTTGCTACCCTAATTCTGACGGTTTTTGTTCTTTTTGTTCATAATTTCGGCGGATTTTCCAGGTCTGTGTTTATCATAGACTGGGGTATTACCATTATTTTTCTTTCAGGTTTCAGGCTTTGTGTAAGGTTTTACTACGACAACAGATCAAACAGCAGTGTAAAAAACAGAAAAGGGCTGACTAATCTGGTTAAAGAGCTTTTTGTAAAAAAGAAAGGGGTTAAAAAGCTTTTGATTATCGGTGCCGGCAATTGCGGACAGAAGATTGCCAAAGAGGTTATGAACAATGCCGGTTTAAAGTATGATGTTGTCGGGTTCCTCGATGATTATACAGAAAAGGTAGGGAAAAAAATTCACGGTATTCCGGTTTTAAATTTTATTGAAAATCTCAGTAATGTTGCAGCCAAGGTCGGCGCCCAGGAAATTTTGATCGCGGTTCCCTCAGCAGAATCCGCTCAGATGAGACGGATAATTGAAATCTGCAGGGAGAGCGGTTTGGAATTTAAAATCGTTCCGGATATGGCAGAGTTGATCAACGGCAATGTAACGGTTCATGCCAGCCGGAATATTTCATTCAGGGATCTCCTGGGCAGGGAGCCCGTCAAGCTTGATCAGAAAAAGGTTGGCGGATATATTAAGGGTCAGACAGTGATTGTCACCGGGGCAGGGGGGTCAATCGGCTCGGAACTGTGCCGGCAGATATGCCGGTTTAATCCAAAACAGCTTATTTTGTTTGACAATGCGGAAACCCCGCTTTATCAGATTGATCTGGAACTAAAAAGGTATTTTATTCGTGTTGACATTGTCCCGGTGCTCGGGGATATTCAGAATAGAAACGAACTG
>JAYEJJ010000249.1:0-35267 GCA_034660495.1 Thermodesulfobacteriota bacterium
CTTCTTTCTGGAGACATTATAAAAAAGATAAAATCGATCGCATAAGATAGAATTACGTCTAATAAAAAAAGGCTGGTATCAGTATTCGCGGTAGTTTAAATCATACAAGTGATAAAGATGGGATATACACGTCCCCTGAACTCATGACAGCCTGGCTGTCATAGGCACACAGTCCGGTCATCAGTCCAAAGGTATGTATGACAATCTGGCGGTGGCTGAAATATACGCCCTTGGGGTTGCCTGTGTTGCCTGTGGTACCTGAGGTATAAAATGTGGTGGCTCTGGCATTTTCATCAAAATCAGGGAAATTAAACTCAGCTTTTTCATTCTTGAGCAGATTTTCATATTCGTTATCAAAGGCAATGGAAGAGGTTACCTCCTGGTCGTTCTCTTTTATAAGGATAAATTTTTTAATGGTTTCGATTTTGTCCTTTACAGCCTCAAGCATGGGGAGAAGCTCTGAATTGACAAGGATGATATCATCTTCCGCATGATTTAAGGTGTACACGAGCTGTTCAGGGGAGAGCCGGATGTGGACCGTATGAAGCACAGCACCCATCATGGGAACGGCAAAATAACATTCCAGGTATCTGTGGCTGTCAAAATCCATAACAGCAACGGTATCCCCCTGCTTAACACCGAGCTTTTCAAGGGCGTTGGCAAGCTGGGCAATCCGTTTGTGCAGATCCCTGTAAGTATATCTCATCTGATCCCGGTAAACGATCTCCTGATCCGGCGCTCGTAAAAGTGAATTTGAAAGGATTTTTTTTATCAGCAGTGGATAGTCATAAGCTGAAGGACTTTTTTCAATTAATTTTACACCCATGGTTTTTCTCCTTTGTTTGAGATATTTTATATTTTGTGGATTACCGGAAAACGCTTTAATTCTTTCATGTTTTGTTGTGCCCGTCAGGGCAAGGCCATTAATAAGAAACTTGAAACAAGAAACAGCCCTTTTCAAGTTTCATCCTTTGTTGTGATGTTGTCCATCAAGGCCGTTCTATGAATCATGGGAAATATAAACAGGGAAAATTTTTTTTGTCAAGGGAATAGTGTTCTCATGGATGATCAAAAGTTTTGAAGAAAAGCCCATGCTCGAATTTCACGCAGGGCAGCAGCAATAGTTCCAGCATTGAATGCCTTTTTATTTTGTGCGGCTGAGGGGTCAGGCTTGTTTATGAAAATGTAAAACTTGATGATCGAGTAAAAGGCGTGAGAGTGCAGGCCTGCCTCTATCTGTATTATGTTCAGTGGTCCGTGGTCAGTATGGAGACAAAAAAAGGTGTTGCTCCCCTGGGAAAATTCTGGGTGGATGGTTGCCGGGTTAAACACTCTGGATGCTTTTTTCCTGTTCGAGTTTTTTGATACTGGTAAGGGCGTGCTCCCTGACATTGGAAATGTGCTGTTTGAGCACGTCATGGGCGGTTTTTACGTCTGAATTGGCAATGGAATCATAAAGGGTCTGATGCTCAAGATCTACTTCTTCCATGGGGGTGACAAAAAGAATGTTTCCCCGGTATTTCAGGTATAAAATATCAAAAAGAGACCGCAGGGTTTTTACCTGAACATGGCATCCTGACAGCTCTGCCAGGAGCATGTGAAATTCCATATCCCTGAGCAGCCGTTCCTTGAGGTAGATATCCCTGAGCGCCATCCTGTGGTTGTCCAGTGCTTTTTTCAGTTTTTTCAGCCGGCCCTGTGTCATCCTGGCGATGGTTTTCGGCAAAAGGGAGAGCTCGATCAGTTCCCGGAATTCATAGATTTCGCCGATTTCCTTGAGGCTGATGCTTTCCGTGTAGTAGCCTTTGTTGGGTTCATGGCGCACCAGACCCTGGAATTCAAGCCGTTTAAGTGCCTGTATGACCGGGGTTGTGCTCATCCCCAGGCGCCGGGCAAGATCTCCGTAGGCAATCTTCTGGCCGGGTATGATTTCATTGCAGAAAAACATCCGCCGGATGCCCAGGTAGGCCTCCTCGGTATAATCCTCCCGGCTCTTTTTTTTTAGTCTCTTTTTTGATTCCATGAAAAAAACGTACCTTATAATTAGGAAAAAATCAATTAAAAACGGAATTTTTCAGCCCAATGGTCAATAATATAAACCCTTTGAATTTATATGATTTTATGGTTGACAAACAGTAAACGCTGGATTAAAAGTTCAGGTGTCAGATCAAATATCTGATTAAATTCCTAATCAACTTCTTTGTTTGAAAAGCGTGCCGTTGTTATTGCAAAATCAGGCCATTCTGTTTTTCATATCTGCAATAAGACGCATGACAGACTGTTCAACAGGCCGAAAAGGCGCCATTTCAAAAAACCACATCAGTAAACCCAAGGAGAAAATCATGGCATTATCTTTTATGGAAGGCAATGAAGCACTTGCCAGGGGAGCCATTGCCGCCGGCTGCAATTTTTTTGCAGGCTATCCCATTACTCCGGCAACCACTATTTTCAACAGCATGCTGAGCATGCTGCCGGCCCAGGGTGAGGTGTGTGTTCAGGGAGAAGACGAAATCGCCTCAATGGGGGTCTGCATCGGTGCCTCCATGGCAGGCAAGAAAGCACTTACCGCCACATCGGGGCCGGGAATCAGCCTTTACAGCGAGCAGATTTCCTTTGCCATTGCCGGGGAAATCCCCCTTGTCATTGCCGATGTCCAGAGGCTTGGTCCCTCCACGGGCTCGGCAACCCGGGGAGCAGACAGTGACATCCAGTTTTTGAGATGGGGAAACACTGGAGGACTGCCGGTAATCGTGCTGGCACCCAAGGATGTAAGGGACTGTTATCTCCTTGCCGTTTATGCCTTCAACTATGCCGAAAAGTTCCGTTGTCCGGTGTTCATCGCTTCCAACAAGGAGATCGGCATGACCAAACAGAGCATTGATCTTGAAGATATCCAGCTGCCCCCCCTTGTTGAGCGCACCCTTTATCAGGGAGATTGCTATCTTCCCTTCCAGGCGGACAGGAATGCAGCCCCGCCCTTCCTTCCCATCGGCGGAGAGACCCTTGTTCGGCAGACATCTTCCACCCACGGTCCCGACGGATACATCACCACTGATCCGGACATCATCTCTGAAACCCAGGAAAGACTCAGGGATAAAATCCAGACAGCGGAAAACCACATTGCCCTTTTCGAAGAGACCGTCAAACCCGGTACCGACACCCTGGTCATCAGCTATGGTGTGACGGCAAATGCAGTGGACGACGCTGCAGCCATGCTGGAACAGCAGGGAAAACCCGTTTCCACCCTCACCCTCAAAACCCTGTGGCCGGTTTCGGAGACCCTGCTCCGGGAGAAAACGGCCCGGTTCCATCGCATTGTTGTCATTGAAATGAACCTTGGACAGTATGTCAGCGAAATCAGGAAAGTGGCTGCCCATGACAACATCGTTTTTTATGGACAGATGAACGGGGTTTTGATTCCCCCGGAAAAAATAATGGAGGTCATTGACAATGAATAGCCTGCTGAATGTTAACCGCCCGCCTGTTTTCTGCCCGGGATGCACCCACGAACGGATCACAAAGTCCCTTGACAAAGCCCTGGTCAGGCTTGGCATCCCTGCAGACAAAACCGTTATTGTCAGTGACATCGGCTGCTCCGGTCTGTTTGACACCTTTTTCAATGTCCATGCCCTGCACGGTCTCCACGGAAGGGCCCTGACCTATGCATCTGGACTTAAACTCGCCAACCCGGAACTTAACGTCATTGTCACCATGGGAGACGGCGGTTTTGGCATCGGGGGCGCCCATATCCAGGCCGCGTGCCGGAGAAACCTCGATTTGACCTTGATTGTTCTGAACAATTTCAATTTTGGTATGACAGGCGGTCAATACTCCGCCACCACACCTGCCGATGCCCTAGTGAGCTCGGGGTTTCTCAACCGGGCAGAAATTCCCGTGGATATCTGTGACGTGGCTGAAAGTGCCGGAGCCTCCTGGATTGGCCGCTGTTCCGGCCACGATGACACCCTTAACGATCAGATCTGCCAGGCGATCAACCACAAAGGGTTTTCCCTGCTTGAAACCCTTGGCATGTGTACGGGCAGGTATACCAGGAATAACCAGCTCACCCCCAAAGCCATTGACCAGATGATCGAAAAGATGCCCGTTAGAAACGGTAAAGTGGAAAAAAACCAGAGACCCGAGTACGGGGAAATGTACAAAAAACTGGCCAGTGAAATAACAACCTTTCCCGGGCCGGTGACCATTGAGAAACAGTTTGACATTGAAAATCCCGCCAGGCAGGAGGTGATGATACTGGGCAGCGCCGGTATGCGCATTGTTACCGCAGGGGACATTGTCTGTTATGCCGGTATGGCCGCCGGTATGAATGTTTCAGTGAAAAATGACTACAATATTACCGTGCTCCGGGGTCAGTCGGTCAGTGAAATCATCGTTTCTCCTGAAAAAATAGGGTACGCCGGCTTGAGGATGCCCTCTGTGGCCATTGCCCTCAGTGATGAAGGGGTGCAGCGGCGAAGGGAGATGTTTGCCAAACTCGACGCAACCACCTTTGTGCTCAAGGAGAAAAGCGTTGCCATCCCGGAAACCCGGGCCGAAGTGTATGAAATCGATTTCAGGGAGTACAGGGTGAAAAAACCGGACTGGGCACTGGCCTCCCTCGGTTTTCTGGCGGGCAGGAACAAGATCTTTACCCGGGAGGGGCTGGCGCTGGCCATCCGATCCAGGTTCACCGAGAAACTCGCTGCCAGGGCCCTTGAAACCGTGGCAAAAATGATGGATGTTTGAAAAAACAGGATTCCCGGTATCATCAGTAAAATGAGTTCGAGTTGAACAATTCCCCGGACATGGGTTTCCAGTTGACATTGTGTGGGGTGTGGGGTATGCAGTTTCATTGCAGAAAAACATTCGCTGGGGGCGGTGCGATTCAAAAAACCTGATGATCGGGTTAATGGGTTTTATCCCTTGTCATGATAACATGGTCTACGCCTTTTAACTGCTTGAATGAAATATCCGCCTTGATCCCCTGTCTGGCAATTTCTCTGTCCCTTACAAGTGAGCCTGCAATAAAGGAAAAGCCCAGATCAAAAAGGGCTGGTGTCAATGGGGTGCTGGGCCCGATAATTATTTTTACAGCGTTTTTCGAGCAATGGTCTAAAATGCCCCCCAGGGTTTTATTGGCAATGGTGGTGGCGGTTAAGGCAACCAGGTCTGCTTTGGGCATTTTTTCAGGAATGAGATCGGCACTGATATCCCCTGGCTCGGGTTTTTTTTCAAACACCATAAGATCTTCAAACTGGTTCCTCAGCTGTTTTACAAAGGGGAAATGTCCTATAATGGCCACTTTTTTACCTTTTCCAAGACTTAAAATCAACTCTTTTGCATTTATGGTTTCAAGGCTTTCCCGGGCTGGTTCCGGAAGAAGTGAGTTCAGGGCCGCCATTCCCAGGGAAGCATTTATAGGGTTGTTGTCCTGAATCAAATGAGCCAGTTCCCCGGCTGATGTGTACGTTTCCGGTGCAGGCAGTTTTTCAAAGGGGACAGGCTCCCTTCCGCCCCATGCCCAGGTGGAAAGACCCATATTAAGGCTTTCAACACCGGCAATATGGGCCCCGCAGGTGATGCTCTGGATGTTGTGGTCAGGGATGTCTTTAATGGTATCCAGGAGTAACTCGATGATTTTTAGATGATGCATTAATTGTCTCCTTTTCTGGAACTGCGCCAGGTGGTGATTGTAAAGCAGGCCAAAGTGATGATCATAAGGGCATACACAATAAAAAACAGAAAAGAGAGTCTGTCTTCCGATATGGTCACCTCAATTCCTTTGGGGGCATTGGCCTTTTTTTCTTTGATTGTAAATTTTGTCAGGGTTATCCTGAAGGGTTTGCAGTACAAAGGGTGAAGCATGAAAATTTTTTCTGTTAAGCGTTTTTTTCCGTTTTCATATACAGAGATTACAGCAAAGTTCTCTTTAATGTGAAATTTTTCCCTTGTCATCTCTTCTCTTCTTTTTTCCCGGTTCATGAGCAGAAGGCTGTGATCGTCGCCGAATTCAACTGCATCGGCAGTTATTCTGTATCTGTCTTTAAAGCAGAATTCATCGCCTTTGTACAGTACAACGCTGCTGTTTTTATGGCCGGTTCCCATGGAGATCCCGTGGCAGGCAAGGACAATCAGAAAAAGCAGGTGAAGTATAAAAAAAAACCATTTTTCCAGACTGAAAATGCCCAGGGCGGCATTGAGCTGTCTGGTAAAGGTGCAGCAGACAATATTTATGAACAAAACAGAGGCTGTCAGGGTTGTTAATACCAGCCACACGCTCAGGATCATGCTCCTGTGCCAGTTAGCTGCAAACCAGTCCACCAGAACGGTATGGTTCATGGATTCAATAATTTCATTGTATTCCGGAAAAAAACCTTGGCCGGCACCAGCGGCCAGAAGCAGTACAATGGTCATCAGGCAGGCAAAAGTCAGTTTAATGGAGGCAAGTCTCTGCATGGTGGTAGTTCCTCTTTTTAGAATAATCATCTGTTCTGTGATACTCTGTTGTTCCTGACAGGCAACCGCTGGGGGCGGCACTCTCCTGTTGGCTGCGCGTCTTCGACCCATGCTTCCTTGTGTCCGCCAGGACATGGGGGGTTATAAGAAACAAGAAACAAGAAACAAGAAACAAGAAACAAGAAACAAGAAACAAGAAACAAGAAACAAGACGCGGCAAAATTCAAGTTTCATGGTTTTTTGTGATGCATGGATGGCATCATGCGGGTTATAAAAAAGCCTGTTCAATGGTAAAGGATCATCCAGAGCAGGAAAAGAGCCGGCAGGGCACTGAAAACCGCTCTGGCCTTTTTTTTCTGTTTTAAAACCGGCGGCAGATGCAGAGCTGTCATGGCAAGGAGAAACACAGCCGAGGCTTTGAAAAACCCCCTGCTCCATCTCCAGGAATCCCCCAGCCAGTTCATGCACCACAGCGAGCCGGACCATTCACTGGCCAGGTAAACTGCTGATCCAGCCAGAAGAAAATTTCTGCCCTGCTTTATCAGATGCTTTTTCCCGTCTCCAGAAGTTTGATCTGGTGTCCATGCACCGTTTAAATAGAGCAGGGCCGCGTAGATAAAAAAGGCGGCAGCGGTAAGTCTTAAGTTGAAGAACAGATTGACCCATAAATTGGCGTACATGAAAAAATCAGGGTTAAAGGTCATGGGTTCATTGAGTTGAAACAGCATAAGTATCAGTACCACCGCATAGATTTGGCCGGACACTTTCCTGCCTGTTTCAGGCGCCAGTGCCCTGATGGAAAAAAAATCAAAAACACAAAGAAAAAACGAGATGTAAAGCACTGATTCAAACATGCCGAAAACCGGCAGGCGTTTTTTCAGAATCAAAATTGCAGCAACACCTGATGCACAGAATAAATATCCTGTAACAACAGCGGCTTTCCCTGCCCGTGTCCATGGGGTAAACCTCAAACAGACAGCGGCCAGAAAAGCCGCAGAAATGCCGGAAAAAATATACAGGGGCAGGTTTTCCATTTTTATTTCTCCTTTGAGCAGATATGTTTGAGCCGTGAAAACGCATTTTCAGAGTCAGTGCTGACAATTTGCGTGTTTTCAACCTTCCAGAGCCGGCATACCTCTTTTATAAAAGACTGCCTGACCACCCAGATATGAACTGTTCTGTTTACGTTCAGAACAGGGGAGAGAAGGGCCGACCAGCCATGGCCGTTTATTTCAAATTTTCCTATCTCATCAATAAAAATAAAATCACTGTTTTGACAGTTGTTTGGAGCAAGGGCGGCTTTTCCAGCAGCAAGGCCTGATTTAAAAAAGTTAAATCCGGTAATTTTTTCCCTGTCCGGTGTTTTTATCCGTTCTGCCAGAGGACAGGTTCTCTGGGTGTTCAGGTCCAGCAGGTCAAATTTTGACCTTTGATTGTCCTTCCAGTGGCCCAGGGCAATAATTCCGGATACCTTGAAGTTTTTTTGGATCAAATAACGGGCAAGCTTTTCAGCAAGGGTTGATTTTCCGCTTTGTTTTTCTCCGGTTATGATAATTCTTTCAGGTGGACTGGTCTTCATCTGAATTTTTTTATCCTGTAAAAATGGTATAACTCGGTTATCAAGTTTTTATGGAAGGACCTATTAAGAGCCCCCAGCGGTTGCCTGTTGGCTGCGCGTCTTCGATCCATGTTTTGTTGTGTCCGCCAGTACATGTGGATTATTCAAAAACATGGGCCGGCAGAAACAGTCTTTTTTTATCAGGCAATTCAATGGCTGCTGAATCCAGCTGAAAAAGCCGGTCAATATTTTTTTTGGTCATTGTTTCACAGGCGCTTCCCTGGAAAAGGATGTTTCCTTTTTCCATCATGATCACCTGGTCGGCAAAGAGCATGGCCATGTTGGGGTCATGCATGGAGGCAATCACACACAGGCCCTTTGCCTGGCAGAGTTTTTTAATGGTGGACAGCAGCAGATACTGATTGTTGAAATCCAGATGGTTGGTGGGTTCATCAAGGAGCATGGTCTGGCTGGACTGTACAAGGGCGGCCGCCAGCAGGGCAATCTGTCTTTCACCACCTGAAATGGCATTGAAATTGTTTTCTGCCATACTCTCTGCCTTAAGGGTTTTCAAGGCATCCATGGCCAGCCGGTAATCCTCAGGACCGGGTGATGATGTCATTTTAAGAAAGGGGGCCCGTCCCATGACCACCACATCCAGAACTTTAAAGGGAAATATTTCATTATGCTCCTGGGGGACGAGGCTGACCTGGCGGGCAATTTTTTTCTGGGACATGGCTGCTGCAGACCTGTTGTTGATGAGCACCTCGCCTTTATAGGGGCGGTTGATGCCGTTCAACGTGTGGAGAAGTGTGGTTTTCCCAGACCCGTTTCTGCCTAAAATAGCAGAAAAAGTACTGGCCCTGGCTGAAAACGAGATGTTTTCCAGAACCGGCTTTTTGTTATACCTGAAACTCATTGATTGGCATTCTATCCTTACAGCCATCCGCTTCCCCTGTTTTTGTAAAGCAGAAAACCAAATACAGGCGCACCGGTCAGGGCGGTGATGATACCCACAGGGATTTCTGCACTGGATATGGACCGGGCTGCGGTATCGGCTGCCACCATAAAAATGGCCCCGAGAAGGGCAGTGACAGGCAGCATGTTTTCATGCTCAGGGCCTGCCAGGGTTCTGGCCATGTGGGGAATAATTAACCCTATCCAGCATATTTGACCGCAGGTGGCAACCGTTGATGCCACGATAAAGGAGCTGGCACCGATTAAAAGCGTTCTGAATAAAGCCGGGTTCATGCCAAGGGATTTTGCCTGGAGATCCCCTAAAGAGAGAATATTGAGTCTGAACCTTAACAGCATGAAAACAACAAGGCCCGTTCCTGTGATTGGAATGGCCGTATACAGGTCCTGCCAGGAGACCCGGGTCAGGCTGCCCATGATCCAGAATACAATATTGGGCAGCTCCTCGTAGGGGTCGGAAAAATATTTGACCACCATTAACAGGGCATTGAAAAGGGACATCACCACCATGCCGGACAGAACCAGTACAATCACCGGCTTGACAGCTATCAGTCTGGCAATGCCCATGGCCAGGGATACCGCTGCAATACCAAAGACAAAGGCCATGATCTGGATGAATAAAAAAGAATTCAAAGGCAGCAGAATGAGACCTAAGGCCGCGCCAAAGGTGCACCCGGCTGAAACCCCCAGGATATCCGGAGAGACCAGGGGGTTCCTGAACAATGCCTGGTAAACAGCGCCGGACACGGAAAGCCCTGCACCCACCACTACCGCCATGATGCATCTGGGCAGTCTGATCCACCAGAAAACCAGCTGATAGGGCGCGCTGACCCCGGAAAGGTCGCCATTGTGCAGGATGCTGGAAAACAGAGCCAGTATTTCCCTGAAACTTATGTTTATTCTGCCTGTCAGGATAGACATAAAAAAAAGAACGGCCAGCACGCCTGACAGAAAAAACACCTGTTTGTTATTCAAAATACCTTCTCGTCGGTTTTGCCCCTCATCTCCGTGAAGGTCTTGTTAAATAGAATTTTGTGAAATTCATCAATGGTTTTATCCATTTGAATGTCACTGAAAATGGACGGGTATGCTGTTTTCCCAAGCCATAAAACCCCCAGGGCGGACAGAGGTGAGGGGAAATCCCAGGGGGCAAGATTGCTTGGGAATCTGTAAATACTTCGGGACTGGAAGGCTTTCATGGTTTTAAAGGCGGGATTTTTCAGGTTTTTAGCCGGGAGACGTCCCATGTGCTGGGAAAGGACAACCAGATCAGGATTCCATTTTATGAACTGTTCCGGTGAAATATCCTGGAAATATCCGTTCAGGTGATGGGCCGCATTGATCATTCCTGCCATTTGAAACATTTCATCCTGGAGCATATTGCCCGTAGCTGTGCTGAACAGCCCCCTGGGGGAGGCAAAATATCCTGTTATTTTTTTATGCTCTGGAATGGTTTTTGTTCTTTTTTTAATTTCAGAAAGAAGGTTATCCATGGCGGTTGTTACGCGCACGGCCCGTTCTGGTTCATGGGAGGCAGCTGCAATGATGTCAAGGGAGGTTTTTACGCTGTCAAAGGTTTCAGGAAGAATAATAATGGCCGGGATGCCCATCTTTTTAAATTTTTCAGCAAGGGCAGAACCGTCTTTCTGGGCATAAAGGATCACAAGGTCTGGTTTGAGAGCGGTCATGGTTTCAAAGTTCAGCCCTGCAGACTTGCTGCCCACGGCCACAATTTTTTCCACTTCAGGCATTACCGCCTGGAAGAGCCTGTCTTTTCTGGAGGATGTGTCAATACCGACAAGTTGTTTTTCAAGCCCCAGGGAAAATACACACAGGCTTGCCGGCTTGAATGTTGAGATGATACGGCTGGTACTTTTTTTCAACAAAACAGTTCTGCCGGCCATATCCGTTATAGTGTCATAGGCATAAGAATCAACGTTTGTATAATCAAATCCTGTATAAAAGGGGATAAGGAAAATCAAAAGTAAAAAGAAATATTTTGATGGTCTGTTCATTTGAGTGGCCTCAGGTCTGCTGGTATTCAATGATTGTGCATCTTGGTTGTTTATATATGAAATAACCGAGCGCTGCCCCCGGCGCTCTCCTGTTGGCTGCGCGTCTTCGACCCATTTTTTGTTGTGATGCTGCGCATCCTGTGGGTTATATAAAAAAAGGATTTAAAAGTCAATTATACCTGCAAGATTTTAACAATAAATATTTAAATGACAGAAAGTGACTTTAATCGCCTTTAACTCGATCGTCATTCTCGTTCCTGACAGGTAACCGCTGGCGGCGGTGCTGTTCAAAAAACGTGATAATCGCCTTTAACTATTTTGTTTTTTCTGTATTAAATGCTCTGGAAAAGAACACTGGTTTCAGGCCCCATGATCCAGCCGGTATCCTTGATAACCCCCCTTGGGCCATTTGATTTTTTTTGAGATTAATGGTTGTTTTTTATCTTTTTTGGTTATTTCTTATTTTATTTAATCTATCTTTGAATTTAATTGACAAAAACAAACCAATAAGGTAAGTGCCCAAAAAGGAAAAAGGTGAAAATATTTTATACAATTTAAGATCAATTCTGATCATCGCGTTAAAGGAGTTTAAAAATGGTAAAACGCTGTTTGAGTTTAATTGTCTTTGGGCTTGTCATGGCTGCCTGGCCTTTGTCAGCCGGTGAATCAACGGACAGTTTTGAAATGGGTGAGATTGTTGTTACAGGGGAGAAAGCCAGTGTGGCTGACATTGGTATTTCCCAGGTAATTATGCCTGATATGATAGAGGCTGCCAACAGCAGAACCCTTGCAGATGTGCTGCAGTTTGCCCCGGGCATTTCAATGACAAGGGGTAATAAAAACGAACCTGAAATAACAGTGCACGGGTTTGGACAGGAAAAAACCCTTTTCCTGATTGACGGTATTCCCTATAATGAAACCTATTATGGAAAGCTCAACCTGGACCAGATTCCGGCCGGTATGATATCCAAGGTGGAAATAACCAAAAATGCCCCTTCTGTTCTTTACGGTGCCAATGCCCAGATCGCCGTAATCAACGTGATCACGAAAAAGGGAACAGAAAAACCCAGTTTTTCCGTTACAGGAGAACTGGGCCAGGACGATACCTGCAGCACTTCTTTTTCCCATGGAAACCAGATCGGTGCGGTTAATTACTGGCTGAGTTATATGCATGAGGAATCTGACGGCTGGAAGCTTTCCGATGATTTTGACCCCCAGGTGGCAACCGGGGTTAAAAAATTTATGAAACAGGACGGAATCCACGAGGACGGCGGGCTCAGGGAAAATTCTGATTATGAAAACGACAGGTTCTGGGGAAGAATCGGGCTTGTCCCCTCTGCCTCGTCCGAATACTTTATCAGTTTTCATATGATGGATTCTGAATTCGGGCATCCCCTGTCTGTAAATCAGTACAAGATTTTTACCCGCAAGGGAGACAAACCGGCATTTTCTTCTTTTTCAAGGTTTGATGAATACAGGGACTGGGGAATTGATTTGAGCGGCAAACACGAGTTTTCAGACTGGCTGACCCTGAGGGGCAAGTTTTTTTACCACGACCATGAAGACTCCTACCTTTCCTATGACGGTCCTGATTTTGAAAATGTGATTTCTGACAGTACATTTAAGGATGATTACCTGGGCGGTTCTGTGTTTGCTGACATGTCTTTTGTTGACTGGCACCGGGGTCATTTTTCTGCCCATTATAAAATAGACGGTCACGAAGACCGGGCAGACACCTATCTTCCCTATAATGATTATGAATCAGCGACCGGATCTCTGGGTACAGAGCATGAATTCATAACTGATTTCGGCCTTATTGTGTATGCCGGTGTGGCCTATGACTGGTTCAAGATCAATGAAGCAGAGGATTATGTGTATGATGATGACTCAAATTTTACAGGTCAGGCCAGGGGAGATACCTCGGATACAAAGGATGAGGTGAATCCCATGATCGGCATGACCTGGGAACTGGATCAGACAAAAGTGTACGGGTCCATTGCACGTAAAACCAGATTTCCCTCCCTGAATCAGCTCTATTCTTCCAGTTCAGGCAACCCGGATCTGGAACCTGAGGAAAGCGTCAACTACACCCTGGGCGTTACCCAGACAGCAGGCACCAGGATTACAGCTGATGTTGCCGTGTTTTACCACGATATTTCCGAATGGATCTCCCGGGATTATTATATGGATGACTACAGCGGAGATGATATCTATGTGAATGTGGAAGAAATTTCCATGCTGGGGTTTGAGACCTCACTCAATGTAGAGTTCTGTGATTACTTTAAAATGAATTTTGATTATACGTATAACAACGCCGAGAACAGAAGCAGTAACAGGGCCACCGGCCGGGTAGCCGGGGTCCCGGAAAATAAATTCGGCGTGGGGTGCAAAGTGCTGATCCCCTGGGTGCTGGTCAATCTTGATCTTCAGAGCATTTATCTGGATGAAGTGTATGACAATCTGCCCACAGCAGACCGTCCTGACACAGAGATTACCACAAGTGATGACTATTTCATCCTCAACGCTAAAATTTCAAAAAAATTCTTTGATCAGGCAGATCTGTATTTAGAATTTGATAATCTCTTTGATGAAGACTATGAGCAGGAAGTCGGCTTTCCCGGACGGGGAAGAAACATTCGCGGCGGTATAAAATGGCAGTTCTAAAGATAAATCTGTTTTTTTTAAGCCCCAGGGAAAACACACAAAGACTTGCTGGATAATCAAACCCTGTATAAACTGCATGGTCAGCCCATGATAATTGCTCAGAAAAAGAACGTTGACTTGTTATTCTGTTTAAATTATTGTAATGAAATAATTTAAACAGAATAACAAAAATAGAGTAGATACTTATGCAGGTTTCCAATCCGTTTACCTTGAAAGTGATTGCATCCCCGGAATCCTTTTGCAATCGAACCAGAGAACAGAAGGATCTTGTTTCATATGCTAAGAGTGGAACCAATCTTGTGTTGTATTCCCCGCGCAGGTACGGCAAGACATCATTGATCCGGCTTGTCCAGAAAAGACTTAAAGATGACCATGGATTTTTGACCAGCTACACAGATTTTTTTGCAATAACTTCCATTGAAGATATTGCTCAACGAATTGCCATGAGCATCTACAAGATGCTTGAGCCAAACCAGGGGCTCTTTAAGAAATCCTTGAAATTTCTGCAAACCTTCAGGCCCTCATTTCAGCCAACAGCAGATGGTTCCGGTTTTAACTTGACTGTTCAACAAGTTTCTACTGGTCTTTCCGGGATTGATCTTCTGGAAAAAACCATGGAAGACCTGGGTATGTTTCTGGAAGCCACAAATGTGCTGGTGCAAATCACATTTGATGAATTTCAGGAGATTACAGAGTTAAAAGCCCCGGAAATAGAGGGAGTGCTGCGGAAACATATACAGGAACACCGGGCATCCTATTTTTTTGTTGGCAGCCGTAGAAGGGTCTTGCTGAATATTTTTGTTCAACAGAAAAGACCGTTTTATCAAAGTGCATTGACTTACCAGCTGAAAAAACTTCCCAGAGAGGACTTTAAGATTTTTCTTCGGGACAAGTTTTTCCAGGCTGGCAGGGAGTGTCCCCAGGCAATCATTGACAGTATCCTTGATATCTCTTCCTGCCATCCATACTACACACAAAAGCTGGCTTTTTTTATTTTCCAGTCTTTTCACGAAGATCATACGATAAATGATGATGATTTTCAAAAAGCATTCAGGGAATTTCTCGAAGCAGAGTCCATGATTTTTGAATTTATGCTTCAAGGGCTCTCACCCCGGCAGATTGCTTTTTTGAAAGCATTGTCCAGGGAACCATCCAGCTCTGTTTTGTCCGGTAAATACATGCAGAAGCACGGTTTAAAATCAATTGGCGGGGTACAGTCTGCCATAAAACGCTTAGAATCTTTGGACTTCATTGAAAAGGATGACAACCAGGTTTGGTGTGTGGTCGATCCTGTATTTGGTCGCTGGTTTAAAGCCCGATAATTCAGCCGGCAGCTTTGAAAATTATCAATTTGTCAGTCTTCTGCGTTGCACCATTGGGACATATTTCAACATGCCCCTGTACAGGGCTGATTTTCAAGGTTCAGAACAGCCCTGATCCCTTTGTAAAGAGTGGTGATACACTCTTTTTCAGTGATACCGAGGCGCTGTCTGTTGCTGATATCAAAGACAGCGCCTTCAATATCTGTTTTTTCACCGCAGGTCCCCCGGATCTGAAGGTTATAGTTTCGGGCGGTACCCATTAACAATTCTCGGTTTTTCTCAAGCCGGGGCAGTTTGATGTGAACACTGGCCCGCATTGCTGTTCCAAGGTTTGACGGGCAGGCTGTAAGATAACCGAGTTTACGGCTGAAAGCAAAATTCATTTTGGTTTCAAGGCAGGCCAGGCCCTCGGCAAGCCGGTTAAAGGTTTGGGATAGATTCCCGTCCCTTTGCAGAGATATGATTCTTAAGTGATCCTCTTCATTGATCCATACAATAAAATCCTTTGGGTCTGAGATAAAAAATCCCCTTGAATGGGGCCAGTCCCTGTTGATGCCGGCTGATTCCTGGAACCTGTCTCCTCTGCTGAAACTGATGCGCTCTGTTTTGAAACAGCGGCGCTGTTGGGGTGAAAGGGCGGTGAGTTTGAAGAAATTTCCCTGAAGCGCTTTGTTCAGCCCGGTAAATGACTTAACAGCAATTTCTTCTATTCTTTGCCTGTCTGCCAGAGAGATGTGGGGGGTAAATGGGATGCCGGCAATATTTCTGGCAACGCGGATCCGGGTGGAGAGAATGTTTTTTTTTAACGGGTCAAGATCAGGCAGGTCTATATCTGTAAAATTTGGACCGGTAAAGGACAGCTTCAGGGGCAACGCCGTGATAATCAGCAATAACAGGATTGAAAATTTTTGAAAAAGTCTCATAGGAGTCTTCATCACCCGCATAGATGCCGACTGCACTGTCCGGGTTTTCCATATTGGACCGGATGGCCTGGTCCAGTGTATAGCAGTGCCAGGTCTTTTTGTCTTTTAACTGGTCAAAGACTTTTTTTGACAGGTGTTTTGCTAGTAAAGAGTTTGATTTATGGAATAACAACGGCAGTACCTGTACACTTTTATATTAGAGCCCTCAGGCCTCAGCCATCAGCCATCAGCCATCAGCTAAAAGCTAAAAGCTAAAAGCTAACAGCTAAAATGCTTTCTTGTGCCTGTCAAGGCATGGCTGTTTATAAGAAACTTGAAACAAGAGACAAGAAACAAGACTCTGTACAATTCAAGTTTCATGTGTTGTTGTGATGCTGGACATCCTGGGGGGTTATAAAAAACCAGAACTTCAGGTTAGCCCTTTTTTATATACCATGGGAAGAGGCATATGCCCATATGAATCTTTTTATTTTTCTCTTGTAAGAAAAAAAAAATAATGATAGGTGTTTTGGATAAAGATTGCCATTCAAAAGTATAGAAGTGGTGATATAAATGGTAAAGGAGGGAAAATGGCATTTGAATCCAGATTTGCAGAATTAAAGGAAAAGGAAAGAAAGGCAAGAAAACAGATTATAATTGAAGCTGCCCTTGTTCTTTTTTCCAAAAAACACTTCTATGATGTTGGTATGCGGGACGTGGCGGACGAAGCAGGGGTGTCCCCGGCAACCCTTTACAGATATTTTCCCAGCCAGGAAGAATTGTTTATTGAGGCGTTTCTTCAGGATATCTCTTTTGTGAGTAAGGATTTTGAACGGGTCATGCAGAAGAACAGGGAGTCCAGCATTGAAGATTTTGCCATGACCTTTGTTGATCATCTGATAGAGAACGAGTCCACGTTTCAAATGATGACCTATATCATGCTCAAGGACAATCTTACCAATCCGGTAATCGGCAAATTTGATTCCGTGACCAAGATATTCTTTGACAAATTTTGTGAACTGCTGGAACAGAATAATGTCAGGGAAAATACCCGGCTTTATGCCCATTCCTTTATCGCTGCCATGACAGGTATTGTCATGACCTTTAGAAATCATCCCATCAAGGGAAAGGACAAGATCAGAGAACACACCCTGCGTATAGCCAAACTGACCGCTGATTTGTACAGCAGGCAGCTGTTGCAGTCAGACCGCCCATAGCCCCTTATGCCCATAGCCCCTTAGACTGAAACCGTCTGGGGGTATCTTTAGAGGATGTTTTTTCACTTTCTTTAAAAGGTCTTTTACGTCAGCCTTATATTATCCCGTATCCTGCCGGCAGGCCCTGAAAAGCCTGTTGCTGTTTCATTCTCTGTTGTTTTTCCAAAATAATTTTTTTCAATTCTTGACACATCTTTTACCGGCAATATATTTTAGGTCGACTCAGTCCCGAATCCAGCCCGGCTCAGGGGGTGTTTTTCTGATACTCGAGGATCAGGTGTCTGAGCCGGTTGTCAGGAGATCGGGGCTGGTCCCGTGGTATGGGAGGATACAACTAAGCTTAAACAGGACAATATTGGTATGGAAGATATTAAACAAAAAGTCGAAGATGCGCATCTTTTGATCAGCAGTATTAGAAACGAGATAAAAAAAGAGCTGGTGGGTCAGCAGAAACTGGTGGACAGTCTGCTTACCGGTCTTTTTTCAAGAGCCCATGTCCTGATTGAGGGCGTTCCCGGACTTGCCAAGACCAGTGCCGTAAAAGCCCTGGCTGCTGCTGTTCAGGGGGACTTCAAGCGGATTCAGTTTACACCGGATCTCCTTCCGGCTGATCTCATCGGAACAGAAATTTACAGGCCCAAAACAGGGGATTTTATCACCAAAAAAGGGCCTTTGTTCAACAATATCATCCTTGCCGACGAGATTAACAGAGCCCCGTCAAAGGTGCAGTCTGCCCTGCTTGAAGCCATGCAGGAGGGCCAGGTCACCATAGGGGATACTACCTATATGCTGCCGGAGCCCTTTCTGGTGCTTGCCACCCAGAATCCCATTGAGCAGGAAGGCACCTACCCCCTTCCTGAAGCCCAGGTGGACCGGTTTATGTTAAAAAGCGTGATTGATTATCCTGACAGAAGCCAGGAACTTGAAATCCTGGATCGCTCAGGCACAGGCAGGTCAGAAAAAATCGAACCTGTGATTTCACCGGATGCCCTTAAACGCATGACTGATCTGGTTTCAGATATTTATATTGATGACAAGCTTAAGGAGTATATTGTTGATCTGGTTTCCGCCACCAGAACCCCTGAAAAATACGGCCTGGACCTGTCAGGCTATATCGAGTTCGGTGCCTCGCCCAGGGCAACCATTTTTCTTGCCAGGGCATCCAGGGTAAGTGCGCTTCTCCAGGGACGGGCCTATGTGACCCCCCAGGATATCAAAATAACCGCCCCTGATGTTCTCAGGCACAGGATTATCCTGTCTTTTGAGGCAGAAGCCGAAGAGATCACCACTGAGGAAATTATTAAAAATCTGTTTGACAGTGTAGAGGTGCCTTAACACAGCGTTATGATCCCAAAGGAAATCATAAAAAAGATAAAACGGGTTCATATAAAGAGCAGCCGAACGGTTAACACCCTTATGGCCGGTCAGTTCAAGTCTGTGTTCAGGGGCTCCGGCATTGAATTTGAGGAGGTCAGGGAGTATTCCCCGGGCGATGAGATCAAGTCCATTGACTGGAAGGTGTCTGCCCGGCTTGGCCGGCCCTTTATAAAACTTTTCCGGGAGGAAAGGGAAAGCATTGTGATGCTCTTGATTGACATGAGCGCCTCCCAGGGGTTTTGTACTTTTTTCGGCCAGAAGATTGAAAAGGCAGCAGAAGCAGCTTCTGTTCTGGCTTTCAGCGCTGTTAAAAACAATGACAAGGTCGGTGCTGTTTTTTTTACGGACCGGGTGGAAAAATATATTCCACCGAAAAAAGGGTCCGGCCATATCTGGCGCCTTATCAAGGAGATCTTCACCTTTGTGCCCCGGGGAAAGGGAACCTCTATTTCAAAGGCCCTTGACTTTATTGGCAGGGTATCCCGGAAAAAAACCATTATGTTTATTATTTCGGATTTTCTCAGTGATGATGATTATGTAAAACCATTGAAAACCGCTGGTCAGCGCCACGAACTGATTGCTGTGGTGCTATATGACAAAGGGGACTTTAAACTGCCGGAAAAAGGGCTTGTTCCCATAACCTGTTTTGAAACAGGCAATACCATTTTACTGGATGCGGGGAATAAAAAAACAAGGCAGGCATACGGTGTGAAAAAGAGACGGCTTTACAATGCCATTCTTGAGAATTTAAAAAAATCCAGTGTGGATTTTATGGCCCTTGGCACTCATATGTCTGTGGCAGATGTGCTGACCCGGTATTTTCGAAACAGGGAAAAGAGGATACGCTAGATGCAGGATATTCATGACATAGCCCCGCCGGTACAGGTTGGCATGGATTCTTTTTATGTCAAAACAGCTCTGGCCGTGCTTGCTTTTTTATTTTTCTGTGCGCTGATGTATTTTCTTTTTGTTTTTTTTAAAAAAAGAAAAAAAGGACGTCAGGCAAATATCCTGATGCTGCCTGCCCCGCCCCTTCCGGACAAAGCCGCCCTAAGCGAGCTTGACCGGTTTGTCCATTTGAAACAGAACCATCCACGGCTGTTCTATTTTAAACTCACTGAAGTGCTCAAGCGTTTTACAGGAAAGTGCTTTGCCATTAATGCCCCTGAAATGACAAGCCAGGAAATGCTTTCAGCCCTTGGTCCAAAGCAGGTTGACAAGGGGATGTTTTCCCGGTTGAGAGATTTTTTAACGGACAGCGACAGTATCAAGTATGCCAGGCAGAATTTTGATACAGGGAAAATGGAAAAGGATGAGGCCTTTGTCAGAGAATTTGTCAAAGTCGTGTATGAAAAAACATCCTTTGATTCAGAGGAAAGCAGCAGAGAAAATAAAGAAAGCAAAGAGAACAGAGAAAACAAAGAAAGCAGAGAAAGCATAGCAAACAGAGGGCAGAGCTGATGATGTTTCATTTTGCTGATCCTTATTTTCTGGGGTTTATTTTAGTCATTCCGATTCTTGTTTTTTTTCGGTCCAGATACGCAAAAGCCCCTGAAATCAAGGTGTCTGCATTGTTTGACACCCATTGGGACCAGCCCTTTTTTCCTGTTTTTGCCATAAAATGTCTTTCATGCCTGAAGTATGCGGCCCTTGTTTTTTTGATCATTGCCCTGGCCCGACCCCAGTGGGGTGAAAAAAAGAGAATGGTTGTAACCCGGGGGATTAATATTGTGCTGGCCCTGGATCTTTCTGAAAGCATGGCGGCCTTTGATTTCAAGCTTGATAAGCAGATTGTGACCCGGCTTGATGCGGTAAAGGCAGTTGTCAGCAGGTTTATCACCAAACGGGAGGGGGACAGGATCGGCATGGTGGTGTTTGGATCCAAAGCCTATACCCAGATTCCCCTGACCCGGGATTACAATACCATTGCCTTTCTTCTGGAAAACCTTGAAATCGGCGCAGCCGGGCCCAGTACAGCCGTTGGGGATGCCATTGGTATTTCCCTGAAACGGCTTGAAGATATAGAAAGTAAATCTAATATAATCATTCTTTTGACCGACGGAAAAAGCAATTCCGGCTCACTGTCTCCCCAGGCAGCTGCTGAGATTGCAGCACAACGGGGGGTCAGGATTTATACCATAGGGGTTGGGAAAACAGGGAGAGCCCCTTTTCTTGTCAAAGATCCCCTGTTTGGAGAACGATATGTATACCAGCGGGTGGAAACCGACCTTGAATCCCTTGAATATATCGCAGACATCACAGGGGGAGAATTCTTTACAGCCGGGGACACCCAGACCCTTGATAAAATTTATAAAATTATAGACAGGATGGAGAAAACAGAAGTCAAAGTCAAAGAATGGGCAGACTACACGGATCTGTATGTCTGGTTTGTGCTGCCGGGATTTGTGCTGCTCGCCCTGTATGTTGTTTTGTCAAACACCCGGTTTTTAAGGGTGCCGTGACATGTGTGCACGATCTTTATCCGTCTTCAAGGCGCGGCACTGGGGCATATTGATATAACCAACATGTCCTGGCGGACACAACGAAGCCATCAGTCGCCGGCATCCGCTGGGGGCGGTGGTATTCAAAAAATTTGATAACCGGGTTACAGGAAGCTGATAACTGAAGGCTGAAGGTCTTCATATAACCCACATATCCTGGCGGACACAACGAAGCATGAAAGCTGTTAGCTGTTAGCTGTTAGCTGTTAGCTTTTAGCTGAGTACTGATGGCTGACGGCTGAAGGCTTTCATATAAAAGGCAGTCAGGATGCGTGGATTGTTTTTTGAAAGATCCCTGGGGCAGGGGGAGGAATAGATAATGAAATTTTCACATCCGGAAATGTTTTATTTAATATGGGCAGTTGCGCTGCTCTTTGCCGTAAGTTTCTACGGCAGTTATAAAAGAAAAAAAATCATGTCAAGGTTTGTCTCATCGGACAGATCTCAATCCATTATGCCGGAATCCAGCCCTGGAAGACAAAGGCTGAAGTCCGCACTGATACTTATGGCTGCTGTCCTCCTTGTTTTTACCCTGGCCGGTCCCCTGGCCGGATTCAAATGGGAAACCATTGAGCAGAAAGGGGTAGACCTTGTGATCTGCCTTGATTGTTCCAGAAGCATGCTGGCAGCCGATATAAAGCCCACCCGCCTTGAACGGGCCAAGCGGGAAATCATGGATTTGTTGAACATGATGACCTCAGACAGGGCCGGCCTGGTTGCCTTTGCCGGTCAGGCCCTGGTGCAGTGCCCCCTGACCCTGGACTACAGGGCCTTTCATATTTTTCTCAATGCCCTTGATCCGGATTTTTTCCCTGTGGGAGGGACCAATATCAGTGCGGCCATTGAAACCGCTGTAAACGCATTTGATAAACAGGTGGATTCAGATAAGGCGGTTATTCTGATTACCGACGGTGAAAATACCTCGGGCGAGCCGGTTAAGATTGCACAACAGGCAGCTGAACAGGGGATAAAGGTATTCTGTGTGGGTGTGGGCAGCAGTGACGGCGCCCCGGTTCCTGACAAGGACGGGGGCTTTAAAACGGACAGCTCAGGCACAATCATTCTGTCAAAGGCAGATGATAAAGGCCTGAGAAGGATTGCAGCAGCAGGCAGCGGCATCTATGTAAAATCCGTTGCAGGGGATATGGATCTTGACCTGATCTACCGGGACCATATTGCCAGGACAATGGAGCGAAAAACCCTGAAAAGCAGCAAACGAAAGGTCTGGGAAAACAGATATCAATGGGTTCTGCTTCCCTGTATAATGCTGCTTTTGACGGAAATGCTCGTTCAAAGGGGGAAAAAAAGCAGTTTTTCCAGTTCAGATGCGGTTTCAAAACCAGCTGATTCACAGAAATATTCCAGGGGGGATGAATCACAGACCCAAAAAAGGAGGACAGGCACTTCTTTTCTCAGCCTGTTCATGATCATAGCCGGGTTTGTGGCGGCTTATCCCCTTTTTTTTCCTTTTTCCTGCCAGGCCTCTTATGCCTCAAGCGTTAAAAAAGGGATTGAGAGCTATAATGAAAATCAATTTAAAAAGGCTGAAAAATATTTTATTGATGCCCAGCTTAAACAGCCTGACATGCCTGAGATGTATTATAATATTGGCGCGGCTGCCTATAAGACAGAAGATTATGAGGCTGCCGTTGATAATTTTTTAAAGGCCTGTGATACCGACGACATCAGCCTTAAACAAAAGGCCCTGTATAATATCGGCAACACGAATTTCAGGCTGAGGAAGTTGAAACAGGCAATCAAGGCCTATGAGCAGGTGCTTGAAAACAACCCGGATCATCTCAAGGCAAAGGAGAACCTGTCCTTTGTAAAAAAAAAGCTGGAAGAGAAACAGAAAAAACAGAAGCAGCAGGATCAAAATAAGGATAAAAAAGACCAGGATAAAGACAAAAACAAAAATCAGGATAAAAATAAAGACCAGACTCAAGATACAGACCGGAACAAAGACAGAGAACCGGACAGTGATAAAGACCAGGGTAAAGACCAGAATAAAGACAACTCCCAAAAAAATGACAGCAGAAATCAGAACCTCAAAGATCAGAACCAGGGGGACCGGGAAGGAAAACACCAGAACAGGCAAAATCAACAAGATCGCAATGGTTTGAAAGATCAGAAAACCAGCGGGCCGGACAAACGGCATCAGGATCTGAATCCTGGGGAACCCGGACAAACAGAACAGAGCGGAGAAACAGAAAAGACCGGAAAAGAGGAGGGCAGCCAGCAGGGAAGGTCAGCTGGAAAACAGAACAAAGGGGATTCTCCTGGAAACAATAATATGAACCAAAGACTGTTAAACCGGCTTGAAGATGCACCGGGAAAGGCATTGATGCCAGCCTATGGGTCGCAGACCGTTGAAAAGGACTGGTAAACAGGAAACAGGTGGTGATATGAAAAAAATGTGGGGTTACATATGGATGCTTCTGCTTCTGCTTCTGCTTCTGCTTCTGCTTCTGCTTCTTGTTCCTGTGAATGGTTTTTCCATGGACGTCAGTGTTCAGGTGGACAAGACCCGTATATCTGAAAAAGACGCGGTGGTGTTCAGTGTGATTATCAAAGGCGGCAAAGGGAGTGTGGACACATCGCCCATCAGGGATTTCAAGGTTATTCCCAGGGGCACCAGCACCAGTGTGAATATTGTCAACCAGAATTATTCCAGAACACTGACCCACAGGTATGTTCTGGTGCCGCGCAAACAAGGACGTTTGAAAATTCCACCCCTTGTGGTGACAAACAATGGTGAAACATATAAAACCCAAGAGATTTTAATTGAGGTGTCAGACCGGGCTGATTCAGAGCACGAACCGGAAAAAATATTTGCCAGGGCCTTTGTGTCAAAAAACAAATTGTTTCAGGGGGAACAATGCATATATACGTTCAAGTTTTACACCCGGGTGAACTTTTCCAGGGCAAACCTTGAAGAACCTTCATTTTCAGGCTTTATGGCCAGAGAAGCGGGTGAGAGACAAAAATATGATGAACGGGTACAGGGGATATTCTACAGAGTTACGGAAATCAACTATCTGCTGGTTCCGGAAATCACCGGCCGGCTGACCATTGAGCCGGCTGAGATCCTCTGCGAAATTCCAGTAAAGGACAGTCGTGATCCCTTTGGCAGTTTTTTTCCCAGCAATAGTTTTTTCAGCACCGGTTCCAGTGAAACCTTAAAAGTTGCAACCTCTGCCGTGGATGTCCATGTAAGCGCCCTTCCGCCCTACAGGGGCAGCGGGCTGTTTTCCGGTCTGGTGGGAGCGTTTGACATACAGGCCGCCCTGGACAGAAACAAGGTAAAGGCAGGGGATTCAGCCACCTTTACCATTGTTGTGTCCGGCACAGGCAATGTCATGGATGCGGCCCTGCCGGAGATTTCCTTTCCAGCGTCTTTTAAGGTGTATGATGATGATCCTGAAAAAAAGGGTCAGGTGGGGGTGAAGGGATATGTCGGAGAAAAAATATTTAAAAAGGCAATTGTTCCTGTTACACCGGGTTCCTTTGCGATTGATCCGATTCCCCTTGTCTGGTTTGATGTGAATACAACGGCATATAAAACCGCTTTTACTGACCCGCTCTCCCTAATGGTTGACCCATCCACTGCCCCGGAGTCCGATGGAGAAACACATCTGTCTGACAGGGCAGGAAACCGGGCCACGGAAAAACAACAGGTCCAGCTCACAGGCCATGATATCCTTGACTTAAAAGAGGAAACCGATGTGCTTGTCTCAAAAACCAGTCTTGGTCTGGAAATCTTTCTTTTACTGCTCATGCTTCCCGGGGCCGGGTTTTTTCTTTTAAAGGGTATCCTTCTGGTTTCAAAACAAGAGGAAAGCCAGACAGCGCTTATGGAAAAGCGGGCACGGACCCATTTAAAAAAGGCCGGTGCCCAGGGACTTGACCAGAAGACCTTTCTGGGGTTCCTGTACTCAGCCCTGGTGGCCCGCATCCTGTCCTTTGCCAATGCACCGGGAGAAAATCTTACCAGTGAGGAGGTCAGAACCATATTATTGTCGAGAAACTATTCGTCTGATATTGTAACCCAGGCAAGTGAGATGCTTTCAGATATAGAATCGGCCCGTTACAGCGGCCGGTCCATTGATGCAGGGGAAAGGAATCGCATGCTCAAACAGCTGAACAATGTGTTTAAAAAACTGGGCAGTGTGGTGTTAATATGTATTTTCCTGTCCATAGGTTCCGTCTCTGCCCGGGCTGATGACAATACCGCCCTGTATTTAAAAGGGGTTGATGCATACCGGTCAGGGGACTATGCTGCCTCGGCCCGGATTTTTGAAACAATTGCCAGAAACGGGGTGGAAAACCCTAAGCTCTACTACAATATCGGAAATGCCTGTCTTAAGGCAGAAGACACAGGCAGGGCCATTCTCTGGTATGAAAGGGCAAAAAAATACATTCCCAATGATGCGGATTTAAGGTTCAACCTGGAATATGCCAACAGCTTTGTAAAGGATAAAAAAGAAGGCCAGGCCCTTAAATTTGACGATATCCTGTTTTTCTGGCAGGACATTTTGCCCGCCAGATACATCCAGTACGGGGCCCTGTTCTGTTCCCTGGTCTTTTTTTCATACGCTGCCGTGCGCACCTTAAAAAGAAAACGAATTTTTACCTGGAGCGGCACTGCTGCCTTTACCCTGCTGATGATAATGGTCCTGGCCGCTCTGCTTGATTATTATGACAAACACATGAATCCCCGGGCCGTGATTCTTTCCAGGGAGGTTCATGTCAGGTCCGGAACCTCGGATAAAGCCACAGTGCTGTTTACCCTGCATGCAGGCACTAAGGTGAAAGTCGAAAAAAAACACAAAGGGTATTTAAGGATATTTTTTGCCAAAGGAAAAATTGGCTGGGTTCAACAAAAGTACTGCGGTATTATCTGATAAAAATATAAATCCAGGTTGATTATTTTATGATAAGCTGATACTCGTTTATCAAATTTTTTATATGAAACAACCGCTGGGGGCGGTGCTATTCAAACACCTGGTCAGCGAGTAATACGGCTTTTTTAAATTTTTTCAGTTCAAAACAATGGGAAACACATACAATGAGAGTACTTGTAACAGGCGCAGCCGGATTTATAGGCTATTATCTTTCCAGGGCCCTGCTTGAGGCCGGAAACAAGGTGGTGGGCATTGATAACCTGAATACGTATTATGATGTAAACCTTAAAAAAGACAGGTTGAAAAACCTTGCCCCCTATGATTCGTTTGAATTCAGCCGGACAGATATTGCCGATTCACGCGGGATAAACGATTTGTTTAAAAACAACCGGTTTGATATGGTTGTCAATCTTGCCGCCCAGGCCGGGGTGCGGTACAGCATTGAAAATCCCGGCGCCTATGTGGAGTCCAATCTTGTTGGATTTGCCAATATCCTTGAAGCCTGCCGCCATGCCATGCCCGATCATTTAATCTACGCCTCCAGCAGTTCTGTGTACGGGGGAAACAGAAAAATGCCGTTTTCAGTTAAGGATATGGTGGATCACCCGGTTTCCCTTTATGCGGCCACAAAGAAATCCAATGAATTGATGGCCCATGCCTATGCCCATCTGTATGGCCTGCCTGTAACCGGCCTGCGTTTTTTTACTGTGTACGGGCCCTGGGGCCGTCCAGATATGGCCTATTTTAAATTTACCCGGTCGATTCTGGAAGGCCGGCCCATTGATGTCTACAATAACGGTAATATGAAGCGTGATTTTACCTGTATTGATGATATTGTAAAAGGGGTGGTCAGGGTGATGCACAACATTCCTGTTCCAGGACGGGATCAACTGGAAACAGGAACATCTGCCCCCTTTAAAATTTATAATATAGGCCATAACCGGCCGGTTCCCCTGATGACCTTTATTGAAACCCTGGAAGACCTTCTGGGAAAAAAGGCAGAAAAAAACATGCTGCCCTTGCAGCCCGGAGATGTGCCCTCCACCTATGCAGATATCGGCCCGTTAACGGCTGAAACCGGGTTTAAACCCAGAACCCCTTTGAGAGAAGGCTTAAGCGCATTTGTTAAATGGTATAAAAGTTATTATAAATAAACAATTCAGGCCCTGCTGATCCTTATTAAGCAGTGGGTCAGGGCTCAATTTTTTTTGGTGCAGGAGTTTTTTATGAAAATTACAATGATTGGAACAGGCTATGTCGGGCTGGTTTCCGGGGCATGCTTTTCAGAAATGGGAAGCACCGTGACCTGCGTGGATGTGGATGAAAAAAAGATTGAAAATCTTAAACAGGGCATTCTGCCCATTTATGAGCCCGGTCTTGAAGCCATGGTGCAGCAGAACCATAAGGACGGATTGCTGCACTTTTCAACATCCCTGGCCCGTGCCATGGAGGATTCCAGTCTTTATTTTATTGCCGTTGGCACCCCGCCGAGAGAGGATGGATCTGCTGATTTACAATATGTTCTCAGTGTGGCAGCGGAAATTGGTAGAAATCTGGCGGATTATGCAGTGATTGTGGACAAATCAACGGTTCCCGTGGGCACGGCCGACAAGGTCAGGGAAACCATACAGGCAGAACTTGACAGCCGCGGGGTTGATATTGATTTTGATGTGGTCAGCAACCCAGAGTTTCTCAAGGAAGGGGCTGCCCTTGGGGATTTTCTCAAACCGGACAGAATCATAGTGGGAGCTGACACAAAAAAGGCCCGAACGGTTATGAAACGGGTGTATGCCCCTTTCTCCAGAAACCGGGACAAGATTATCTTCATGAGTGTGCGGGATGCAGAAATGACAAAATACACAGCCAATTCCATGCTGGCGGCAAAAATTTCCTTTATGAATGAGATTGCCAATATCTGCGAATGTCTGGGTGTGGATGTTGAAAATGTCAGAAAGGGGATCGGGTCGGATTCACGCATAGGGTATTCATTCATATATCCCGGCTGTGGATACGGGGGGTCCTGCTTTCCCAAGGATGTCAAGGCGCTGATCCGTTCAAGTCTGGACTGCGGGGTTGAGCCGGAACTGCTGCTTGCCGTTGAAAAACGAAACAGCCGTCAAAAAGAAATGCTTCCCAGTAAGATTTTAAACCGCCTGGGGCCCGATCTTTCCAATTGTACAATAGGTGTATGGGGGCTGGCCTTTAAGCCGGGCACAGATGATATGCGGGAAGCCTCTTCTGTGGTCCTCATAAACCGCCTTGTCACAGCCGGCGCTGTGATAAAGGCCTATGATCCCGTTGCCATGAAAGAAGCTGAAACCGTCCTGCCCGCTGAGTATTTCACCACAGGCCGGGTCGTTCTGGTTGACACCCCCTATGAAGCCTTAAAGGGAGTGGATGCCCTTGCCCTTGTAACAGAGTGGAAAATGTTCCGTCAGCCTGATTTCAAACTCATGAAGCAATATATGCGAAATACCCTTATCTTTGACGGGCGGAATCAATATGATCCTTTAGAAGTAAGAGAATCCGGGTTTGAGTATTTCGGCATTGGCCGGTAAAAATTTTTTCCTTGACTTTTCATAACAAGGGGGTAGTGTTCATAAACAACACTGCATTGGAAACGGCGCTGATCCTGACTGGGAAATTTTCTATATGGTTTCCTGTATTCAACCTGCCCTTGCTTTATTTTTTACTGACGGCTGCAAACGGACTTTTGACGGCTTTAAATATGGTGCCTCCGGATATGCACCGAATATGGTCCATCCGGGGCATGGCCGTCAGTCTGCGAAATATCAAGAAATCAGGGGATACATATTCATTCAAAAATTTCTTTTAGGGAGGATTTTTATGAAAAATAACATTGGATTCATGCTTATGCTGATGGCAGCGTTTATGCTGCTGACCGTTTCCGTACCTGCTTTTGCAGTTGATGGCAAAATCAATATCAATACAGCAACGAAAGAGGAATTGTGCCAGTTACAAAGGGTTGGGCCCGTATACGCAGTCAGAATCATTGAATACCGGGAGACGAGCAAATTCGAGGTGCCAGAAGACATCAAAAAGGTAAAGGGTATCGGCCCCAAGACCTTTGAAGCCAATAAGGAGTTGATTGTGGTTAAGGATGAGTGACATTAGGGAAAATTTTCTTTTTGTCCCCTGATTTTTCAAAAAGAGAACACCCCGGTACACCGCTGATACATCCACGAAGGAAAGCCTGACCCCTTACCGGTAATATCAAGGTAAAATTTGACTTGATAATGAAAATTGGTGTATTATTATTTTAAACCATGCTGTTATGTTACAGTGTGGTTTTTTTTTAAAAGGTAAAATCTGGAGAAAAATCAATTGAGCAAAAACAAGGTAGATGCAGGCAAGGTGGAAGGAGACATGGGAAAAACAGACCAGGCAGATATGAAACAAAGCCATGCCAGGCGGTCTTTTTGGGTTGTGTTTTTATTTATCCTCTTTTTGGCTGGGATTGTGAATGCAGCCCTTTATTACGGCATAAACGGTCTGCTGGCAGTGTTGCCCCCTGCTGTGGGAGCAGAATCACAGTTTAAGTCGGTTTCAGATCTGGCCGGGATTTTAAAGATAGCCGACACAGCTGAGCTGACAGCATTGTTATCTTTTTTGGCCGCCAGGTTTTTTCAGTGGGTGGTGCCGGCAGTCTCTGTTTTTTTTGTGTTTTTCGCTCTGGTTCTGTGGCTGGTGCTTAAAAGCGCGGCTGCTTTTCTTTTCAAGGATACACAAAAAACAGAGGATGCCCCTGAAGCCAGGCAGACAAAAAAAGATGGATCAGACAGACGGATGGAACAGGAGAGAAACCGACGGCTTTTTCTTCATTTCCTTTCTGTGCTCCAGCGCGAGGGGCGGCTTATGGATTTTTTCAATGAAGATCTTGATCTTTATGAAGATGATCAGATCGGTGCTGCCGTCAGAAGCATTCACGAGGACTGCAAAGGCGCGGTAAACAAATACCTTGCTCCGAAACCGGTTATTGACAGGGAAGAAGGGGATGAGGTGGATGTTGAACCGGGATTTGACCCGGATGCTGTCAAGCTCATCGGCAATGTCAAGGGCGATCCCCCGTTTAAGGGACTTTTAAGGCACAGGGGATGGAAGGCCGGCAGAAATGAACTGCCAAAGCTGTCTGATGTGCAGGACGCATCCATTATTGTCCCGGCAGAGGTTGAAATACAATAAAATAAATCCAGGGAGAATTTTTTGTGGATGACACCAGATATATTATCGGTATTGACCTTGGCACCACAAACAGTGTGGCTGCCTATATAGATACCAGTGAAGCAGATGCTGGAAACCTGACGGACAGTGATGTCTGGATATTCAAGATCCCCCAGCTCACCCAGTCCGGTGTTTTGGAAAAAATGGAAACCCTTCCTTCCTTTCTCTATATGCTTGAGGAGGGGGAGTCAGATTCCCCGGCCCTTCAGCTTCCCTGGCAGGGAGATCGTAAAACAGCGGCCGGCGTATATGCCAGGGACCGCGGATCTGAAGTTCCCCACAGACTGATTGCCTCTTCAAAATCCTGGCTGTGCAGCCCGGCGGTTGACAGAAATGCCCCGATTTTGCCCTGGGAAGGCGGGGAAAAACAAGGAAAATTGTCGCCGGTTCAGGCCTCAGCCGCTGTTCTTGCCCATATCCGGGATGCCTGGAACCACGAGATGGCAGGCCAGGATCATGCTCTGAACCTTGAAAATCAGTCGATTTACCTGACCGTGCCCGCTTCTTTTGATGCCGTGGCCCGGCAGTTGACGGTAAAGGCGGCTGAAGCGGCAGGTCTGAAAAATATAGTGCTCATAGAAGAGCCCCAGGCCGCATTTTACTCATGGATTGATCAGTCAAAGGACAAATGGCGGGATGAAGTTGAAACGGGCGATCTGGTGCTGGTCTGTGATATCGGCGGCGGTACCAGTGATTTCAGCCTCATTTCCGTTCAGGAGGGAGACAGTGGACAGCTCGATCTTGAACGGGTGGCTGTGGGGGATCATCTTCTGGTGGGGGGAGACAATATTGATTTGACCCTGTCCTATCATTTATCCGCTTTGTTGAAGGAAAAAGGCAAAACGCTGGATTCATGGCAGATGCGCGGTCTGATTCATTCCTGCAGAAAAGCCAAGGAAGTTCTGTTTTCTGAACAGGGCAGTGACACATACCCCATTACCATTCTGGGCCGGGGGTCCGGTCTGATTAAGGGAACCATTAAAACCGAACTGGCCTACCAGTCCATTGAGAGTATTATTCTGGAAGGGTTTTTTCCCAAATGCCGGCTGGAAGACCGGCCGGTTTCTGCCAGTTCACCGGGTATAAAGGATTTCGGCCTTTCCTATGCGGCAGACCCCTGTATTACAAAGCACCTGGCCGTATTCCTGTCTGCCCACAGAAACGGTCAGGGAGAGGTTCAGCTGCCAACGGCTGTTGTGTTTAACGGCGGTGTGATGAAATCCCCTGTGCTGAGAAACCGCATTTTAACCACCCTTTCCGACTGGCGGGACAGTCTGGGGCAGACACAGATCCGCCGGATTGATTCCCGGGACCTGGATCTTTCCGTGGCATGGGGGGCGGCCTGTTATGGTATGGCGGCCAGGGGAGACGGCATCCGCATCAGAAGCGGCCTTGGCCGGTCCTATTATATGGCCATAGAAACAGCCATGCCAGCTGTTCCAGGTATGGTTCTGCCCACCCGGGCGCTGTGCATTGCTCCCTTTGGCATGGAAGAAGGCTCTGGTGCTGAAAGCACAGACCGGCTTTACAATCTGGTGGTGGGGCAGCCGGTCCGCTTTGATATCATGACGTCTTCCCGGTGCCATGAGGATGCTGTGGGTATGGTAATTGATAACTGGGAGGACAATGACATAGAGGCTTTGACCACCATTGAGACAACACTGGACGGAGAGGACGGCACCCTGGTACCTGTTACCTTTGAAGTCAGGCTGACCGAGGTGGGTACACTGGAATTCTGGGCCTGTGCCCGGGATGATGATAAAAAATGGCGGCTGGAGTTGAATGTCCGCTCAAAAGAGTAGCCCGTGGCTGTTTTAGGAGAAATGTTTGGATTTTCAAGATAAAAAATACGTTATCGGCATTGACCTTGGAACAACCAATTCAGCCGTTTCCTATGTGGACCTGTTCCTTTTTGGGTCAAAAGAAATAAAGGATAAAAAAACCTGCATCAGGCAGTTCAAAATTCCTCAATTGACAGGGGCTGGAGAATTTAACCGATCCCCGGTTCTGCCTTCCTTTCTCTATATTCCAGGTGCCTACGATATTTCAGAAAAAGCCCTGGTCCATCCCTGGAAAAAAGCATCAGATCTCTTTGCCGGGATTTTTGCCAGGGACCATGGGGCAAAAATTCCCTCCCGCCTGGTGTCTTCTGCCAAAAGCTGGCTCTGCCATGCCAGGGCCGACAGAACCGCAAAAATTCTGCCCTGGGGATCTGAAGGGGTTGAAAAGGTTTCTCCAGTTTATGCCACTGCCCAGTATTTAGACCATATGAAAAAGGCCTGGAACCATCTGGTTAAGGATGAGGACCTTTTTTTTGAAAATCAGTTTCTGGTCATTACAGTACCTGCGTCTTTTGATGAGGCAGCAAGGGAATACACACTTGAGGCAGCCCGGACAGCCGGTCTGAACACCTCCCGCATCACCCTGCTGGAAGAGCCCCTGGCCGCGTTTTACAGCTGGCTGATTTTTCATGAGCAGGACTGGCAGCATATGGTCCAGCCGGATGATCTGATTCTGGTGTGTGATGTGGGGGGCGGCACTTCGGACTTTACCCTGATAACCCTCAGGCAGTCCCAGGGAAGCCCCCGGTTTGAAAGGCTTGCCGTGGGAGATCATCTGATTCTCGGCGGAGACAATATCGATCTTGCCCTGGCCCATCTGATTGAGTCCAGATTCAAGACCTCTGAGAAACTCAGTCCTGACCGCTGGAAAACCCTGGCCCATCAGTGCCGGTCAGCCAAGGAGAAAATCCTTGAAAAAGGGGAATCCCGGGTCAGGATAACCCTCAAGGGAGAGGGCAGGGCGCTCATTGCCGGTACCCTTGCTGCAGATTTGACCCGGGAAGACGTTGAAACCATTCTTTCCAGCGGATTTTTTCCTGAGGTAATTCCTGAAAAAGATGTGAAAAAAGATGCTGGCAAGGCCATCGCTGAATTCGGCCTTCCCTATGAGCAGGAACCGGCTGTTACCCTTCATATCGGCAGATTTCTTGAAAAACACAGGGAAGAGGTGGAATCCAGTCTTGATAAATCGCCCATGCCGGATTTCATACTTTTCAACGGGGGCTCCTTAAAGCCCGGGTTTCTCCAGGAAAGGATCAGGGCAGCGGTAAGGAACTGGTTTGGTTCAGACAGCCCGGATCTCCCCGGGGTTCTTGAAAACAACAGACCAGACCTTTCTGTTGCACTGGGTGCGAGTTACTACGGACTGGTAAAGCAGGGAGCAGGGGTCAGGGTGGGCAGCGGCAGTCCAAGGAGCTACTATCTGGGGATTGCCACAGCTGAGGATAAAAATTCCGGCGGCAGTTTTGTTGACCGAACAGAAAGTGCCAGTGTCAAGGCCCTGTGCATTGTCGAGCGGGGCCTGGATGAGGGGTCGGCCATAAATCTTCCGGATATGGCTTTTGAAGTGCTTACCAATCAGCCGGTAAGCTTTGAGCTGTTCAGTTCCAGTTTTCGCTCAAAGGACAGGTCCGGTGATATTATTGATATTGATCATACCCTCACTCCCATGGATCCCATGCATACCATTGTCCGGTTCGGCAGCAAAGGGGAAAAACGGCGCATACCCGTACAGATTGAGCCCATGTATACAGAAATGGGAACCCTTGCCCTGTGGTGCCGGTCCAGTGTGAGCAGCCACAGGTGGCAGCTGCAGTTTCAGCTCCGGGAACAGGCGGAATCTGCCCCGGCCCGGGATGCTGAGGTGTTTGATGATAATCTGGTCAGGGAGGTTCTGGATCTTTTTAAAAACGCTTTTGATCAATCAGAGGGGCAAAGCCCTCAGCTTGTAAGCCTGGTCAAAAATATTGAAAAAAAAACAGGCAGAAACAAATGGCGCTGGCCCCTTTCGTTTCTCCGGACCATGGCTGATGTGCTGATAGAATCCGCGCCTGTAAGAGCTTCAAGTCCCGGACATGAGGTGCGGTGGCTGAATTTTACGGGGTTCTGCATGCGCCCCGGCATCGGGGATGCCTTTGATGGGGAGCGCATGAGGAAATTGTGGAAGATTTATCTGTCAGGCCTGTGTTTTCCAAAGGCAAAACAGAACGCTGCAGAATGGTGGATTTTTGTCAGAAGAATTGCCGCAGGTCTGAATGCGGGTCAGCAGCGCCAGGTGTTTCAGAATTTAAGCCCCTGGCTTATGCCGAACAGAAAAAAGGGGCAGCCCGCTGGAATTTCTCCTCAGGAACTCACGGAAATCTGGATGGCAGCGGCCAATATGGAGCGTCTGCTTGTCAAAGACAAAACAGCGCTGGGCCGAGCCCTTCTTTCCCGGCTCAAGTCTGCCAGGCCCCTTAATCAGATGATCTGGTCCCTGTCCCGTATCGGCGCAAGGGAGCTTTTGTACGGATCAGTGGATCGGGTGGTGCCGCCCGGCGAGGCCGCAGTCTGGATCAGAAAACTTTTAAAGGGCAAATGGCCTGACAGGGACCCTGTGGCCGCAGCCGCAGCCCGGATGGCCCGAAAAACCGGGGACAGAACAAGGGATGTGGATAATGAAACAGTGGCTGAACTCATTGGCTGGCTTGAAACCCATTCCCTTAAAAAAGCCTGGTCAGGGGTAATAGAGGAAAAAGTGGCCATGGATACCCGGGAAAAGAGTTCTGTCTTTGGCGAAAGTCTCCCCCTCGGCCTTGTTCTTAAATCGGAATAGAGTTGTTCCTTTCTGGCGGACACAACTAAAAAAAACAAGTTTATATTAAAATAATGTTTGACTTTTATTAATTTTCTGTATATTATCTTTGGGTGTTTGTCAGAAAGGGTAAAAAAAAACTGCCTGAAAGATTCTGACACATACATTGTTTTTTTTTGATCTTTGAAAACTGGTCAGTGCAATCAATAGAGCGGGTCTTTTTTCAGCCTGAAGAATCTATTATACAAAAGTCTGTCATGGAAAATCTATCATGGAAAAGACTGTCATGGAGGAATCCAATGCAGAAAAATCTATGATGAATTTATAGATGAATTTATATAAGATGAATCAGGCTGGGAAAAATCAATTTTTTAAGGAATTATAACTGGAGAGTTTGATTCTGGCTCAGAATGAACGCTGGCGGCGTGCTTAACACATGCAAGTCGAACGAGAAAGCGGACTTCGGTCCGTGAGTAGAGTGGCGCACGGGTGAGTAACA